>NZ_JANQVQ010000200.1 GCF_030730205.1 Paraglaciecola sp. | reverse complement strand
CGCACGTCAGGCTAGGTTTAGACAAATTTGCATTGCACTTTTCTCACCTCAAAAATAGAAAGATACCCGCTAAGACTGGCCACAACCCTATAGGTTGGTTGATGATCCTTTTTACATGGTTGCTTTTTATTGGATTGGCAATCACTGGATTTATGCTGGAAGAAGTAGATTATTTTTTTGGTAGCTCACTACTTGAAGATATTCATTCCATATTGTCAGATGTGTTGTATGTATTCGTGCTGATACACATAGCAGCTGTATTTTTTATTGCTTGGTGGGGTAAAATTTCTTTAATTAAGCCAATGATTACAGGAAAAAGGAAACCATAACGTCGTCTGAACTAGTATCTACAAGTATTTATCAAAGCACTTTCTATTGGGTAGGCTATAGCAGATTGGATGATGTGGCGATTAAACATTGGTGAATGAGGCGCTTTGCTTATCATAGTTTTAGTGGTAGCAACAGGGTCGCTGTCATGCCCGGTTGTTGAACATTATTAGTCAATTCAATGGTGCCGCCATGCTGTTCAATAATGTTACGACAAAACGTTAAACCAATGCCTTGGCCTTGTTGCTTGGTGGTGAAAAGGGGCACAAATAGGTTGTCGGTATTCGCCACCCCCGTTCCGTCGTCAATAATGTGAATCACTGATTTATTCTTGGCTTCGTTAAAGTGTACCTGTACGCTTCGGGCTTCTGCTTCAAATCCGTTTTTAATCAGATTAATCAATACTTGTTCAATAAAAGTAGCATCTGCCCACAAGCTTGTGCTTTCAACGCTGCACGATAAGTTATAGCCCGTAAATAAGCCTTGTAGTCGCTGAGCAAATAGTTTGGTGTCGATGACATGAAGCTGTAAATTGAGTTGTTGTGACAATGAAGAGTAACGATTTACAAAGTCTTGCAGATGATGGCAACGTTCAGAAATCACTGCCAAGGCGTGTTTTTCTCGTGATTCAGCAAATTTATCCGCCAGACTTTCTGCCAGTGAAGACACGGGTGTTAACGAGTTGCGAATTTCATGACTCATCACTCGAATGATTTGCTGCCACGCATTTAATTGACTGGCTCGAATAGCTGAGTCGATATTAGTAAATACCAGCAGCTGATGGCGCTCTCCGCCATCAATAAACTCACTCTGGCTAACGTGCCACTGGCCTTGTTTGTCGGGTAATTGCCAAGCACCATCAACATGTTTTAAACCTAATAACTTAGGCGATGCTAAACGAAACATTTGCCACGGTTGCTCGTATAACACTGAAAAAGCCGAATTAGCATAAGTCAGTTTTTGTTTTTGATTAAATACCATCATTGGTGTGTCGAGCTGATCAATAAGCTGATACAGCAACAAAGCATGTTGGTCATATTGGGACTTATGCGACTGCATTTTAGCGCTTAACTGCGCCAGCTCATGATGAAAATCAGCTGTTACGCCCTGACTAAACTCGGATTTAGCGTATTGATTGTAGTCTTCGACTTTGACCGCTTCGATGTGCAACAAGGCGCGCTCAAAAGACGTCAGAATGCGATGTTTAAAATGGGCGATGAACATGGCCAAGGCCAAACTCACAATCACCAAAGTTAAACCAATATTCCATGCCTGCCATTCGTTTTGTAGGAGCAAGGCAAATATAGCTAGGAGTAGTAAGGCAGCAAATGCTGTCGTTACCTGAATAATATAGGTACCTAAGGAACTACTTTTGAAGATCGGCATATTTTTCTAAACGTCGATAAAGCGATGATTTGGTTAAGCCTAACAAGGTAGCCGCTTTGGGAATGTGTTGGTCAACTTTGTTGAGAGCTTGGGTGATAAGACGGCGTTCTGCTTCTTCTAACGTAATCATAGGCAGTTGGTCGTCTACGCTGCATTTGCTGTTGACTACATTGATATTCAGTTCACTCGCCGCTAATTCAGTATTTCTGCACAACAACACGGCCCGTTCCATTAAGTGGCTTAATTCACGAATATTACCTGGCCAGTGATATTCTTGAAGTGCAATAGCCGCATCTGCACTTAGTGCAATAATCGCTTTCCGATATTTTTTGCAATACAGCGCAATAAAATGTTCAGCCAAGGGCACAATATCGGTTTGTCGTTCTTTCAATGAGGGCACTCGCAACTCAATGGTATTGACCCGATAATAGAGATCTTCTCTAAATAACTCTTTGGCAATTAAGTCTTTGAAATTACCATTACTGGCACAAATCAAACGAATGTGGGTATATTGAGTTTGACTAGCGCCTAGTATTTCATATTCACCACTTTCTAGTACTCGCAATAATTTCGCTTGTTGAGATAAGGGAATATTGGCAATTTCGTCTAAAAATAACGTACCGTTTTTCGCTAATTCAAAACGCCCTACCCGGTTAGATTTAGCATCAGTAAAAGCGCCTTTCGTGTGACCAAACATTTCACTTTCGAACAGTGTTTCTGATATTGCGCCCATATTCACCGCGATAAACGGTCCTGGAGCCTGCGCAGATTGCCTATGAATATAACTGGCTAATTGACTTTTTCCAGTACCATTATCACCCGTTAACAATAGAGTTACTTTAGTATTCGCCACACTATCAATCTGCATCATCAATTCATGCATACAAGGGGAACGCCACTGATAATCCTCTTGTGGACCTTGCGCATTGTCTAAACGTTGTTGTAATTTTTGATTTTGTTTTTTTAAACCGGTAACCGTGAGTTGCTGAGTAATGACTTGTAATAAACGCTGATTTTTCCAGGGTTTTTCAATAAAAT
>NZ_JANQVQ010000199.1 GCF_030730205.1 Paraglaciecola sp. | reverse complement strand
ATGATCAACACATCGGTTTTGAGTAAGGCTAAAACACTCTCAGCGGTATTACCCATAAGTTTGGCTCTCACACCTTTGCGCCCTACGCTTCCAATTATCACCAGTTCAGCTTGCACTTTAGAGGCAAGGCTTGGAATTACGGTACTCGCATCGCCGGCTTTTATATGAATTTGCTCAGTGGATACCGCATTCTCCCCAAGCATTTTTTGTAAGGCAGGCATGTATAATTCTTTGGCTCTTTTCAGGGTTTTATTTTTATCAATTAAGCCTAAATCTTTTAATACTGGTGATATTGCTACGCTACAGCAGTAATGCACAGGCATGCCGGTGATTGTGCCAAGTGTTGCTGCGGCATCAACTAATTTTTGGTTGAGCGCTTGTTTCGATTTGACTTGAGTCGCCATATCTAGGGCCACCATGATAGCGCGTTTTTTGCGCCACTTTTTTTCTGCAACCAACATTACTGGTGTTACACCATTACGCATTAAATGCCAATCAGTGGGCACATAAAATGCGCCTTCACTGCGGTGTCCGGTTTTGACAATCAAATCATAGTGTGTGGTTTTACTTTGTTGCTTGACCCAGCGGCTGATGTCTTTTTCCCATACCACTTCAGACGTAAGGTTTGCGTCGATTTTTAACTCGGTCATTTTATGGTTTAGCCATTGTTGATGAGCGAGCAGTAATTTAGCTTTGATGTCGTCAACTTGAGTGCTATCCAACTCTTTAGCAAGACTGGCCAGGTCTTCATAAATAAAAGCGACAATATGCAAACTGGCGCCAAATTTAGCAGCCATACTTGCGCTGTGTAACAAGGCTTTTTGTTCAGCATTTTGTTTGTCGGCGATGACTAAAATAGAATCGATTTTCATACAGGCCCTTATTTTTAAATTTCGCTCACGTTGTGGGTGACCACATACTTATCTCTTGAACTTGAGTATAACAATGATTTCTAAAGATAAACTTGAGTTAAAACAATAAAACGTCAGGTTTAGCTTTTGGGTAAAATTTGCATATTGGCGAGTTCTTTAAAGCGATTCTCGCGGTGACCTAATTGCTCACGGTAAATTTGTTGGTATGCCAACACCGCTTTTACGTAATTACGGGTCTCCTTATACGGAATGGTTTCAACCCATAAATCCATCGGCATACTGTCTTTTTCTGGCAACCAGTTTTGTACCCGGCGCCAGCCAGCATTATACGATGCAGTGACTAGGATAGGATTGTTATCCATTTTGTCCATTAAATAACGCATGTATTGGGTTCCCAATTCAAGGTTGGTGTCTGGATCGAACAAGCGCGAGCTATTGAATTTTTCTTTAGCCAAATAACGCGCGGTACTGGGCATTACTTGCATCAATCCTCTCGCTCCGGCGCCTGAGTTTGCATCCGGCATAAAGGAGCTTTCTCGTCTAACAATGGCAAACGCCCACGCTGGGTCGATATTATTTTTCTCGGCATTAATTTTTAACGTTTGATCAAAAGCCATGGGAAATCGTCGTGATAAATCATCTAAATATCCCGCTTTTGAAAAAGTGAAAATCGCTTGGTCGTGCCACCCTTTTTGATCGGCAAGTACTGCAGCAATTTTAAGTTGCTCATCACTGAGTTGCGATTGCAGAAAATACCACTCTCGTCTCGCACTAACGTTACGTCCTAACTCACGAAATTCAAAGGCTCGCTGAGCAGCCGGCATAGTTGCAACTGAGTCTAATTCTTGTTGGCTATAAACCAATGGCGTATTGTTTAAATTGGTTTGGCGAGCTAATTTACCGCTGGCCATAAAGCCATAATAGTGACGATGATCAGCTATTTTTTCATAATTGAGCTTGGCTTGTTGCGGCGCGCCCATTTCATCAAAAGCTCTCGCTTGCCAATACTGGAACAAATAATCTTTGGTCAAAAGGTCTGGGGCAAACTCAATCACATCTAAAGCATGTTTCCAGTCTTTTTCCCGCAATATATGGGCTAAATGCCACCGCACTAACTCTTCGTCTTGACTGGTTGCACTGGCTCTTTCTAACCATTCTTCTGCATCGGGATGGTCGATGATAGTTAAAGCAAGAGCAAATTTGGTGGCAATGCTTTGCTGCTGCTCTTGAGTGAACTCAAATCGAGTGGACAGTTTATGCCAACTGGTTAGTGCAAGATCACGATTATCCCAAACGAGGCGGGTTAAACCGTAAGTGATTATTTGCGTTTCGTACGCTAGATTGCGCCCTGGAAAATTCGATATGCGGCTCACTTGGCTAGGTGAACGTCTCACTTTTAACCATAGATCAGCTAAATACTGTTGTTCTTTTGGCAGCAAAGATTTTAAATACGGAATCAGGGTGGTACTGCCGCCATCTGCCGCTAACGATAAACGTTGCCACACCAATTCGTTAGTGCGCATACCTAAACGTTGCCATGCTAAAAACACCTTATCGCAGGCTTTGGGTTGTGATTCTCCTACTACCCAAAGCTGCTCAATGAGTTTGAGAGCCTCTGCTTGTTGATTGGGATTGGCCAACATAAATTCAGCTTTTTGACAAGCCAGCTCGGCATCGCCAGTATCGCGATAAGCGGCTAAAAATATATCTGCTTGGTTTTTCTGTCCTAAGTAATTTAACCACTTGGCCCGTAAAGACCGGTCAAGGGGGGAGCCAGCATAGTCAGTTAAAAACTGTTCGATCATGCTGCGGTTAGCCATGTAAGGAAAAGCGATAAGCGACTTTTGCTGCAAGTAGGGCTTGAGTGGATAATCAGCCAGTTCAAGCATTAATGCTTTGAAACGATTACTATTAGGTTGGTCTGCTAGGCGTTCCGCTTCTAAAAAGTAAGTTCGCTGTAATTGTAATTTACTTTGCGTGTTTGGCTCTGCTGCACACACAACAGTAACAAGCGTTGTTAGGAGGGTAAAACTGAGGACAAAAGGAAAAATAATTTTTACTGTCATACCATTGGTTGGATAAAAACCGAAACTCATCTTAGCAAATTAATACCCGCTACTGCCTAGCTATTTTAGATAAATTGTAAAAAATGTCAGATTTAACTGGAATGACCAGTTGAAAAGAAGTTAACTACCCACATGTTAGTATGTTGCAGCTTATTTGTTAAAAGTTAGGTTGATCTTTGTACAATCTTTAATAAGAATCAGCCTCACCCTACACCGAGAAGTGGTATTCACTTTTCTTTTCATCGCTCTGGCTTAGGCCACAGGAGATAATAATGATATATGCAGGTTCAAGCCTTAAGGTTAACTTGTTGCAAGATGGTATTGCAGAAGTTGTATTTGATGCTCAAGGCTCAGTAAATAAATTCGATCGACAGACAGTGACTGAATTGGCCGAAGCTACTGAAGCATTAAAAGCTAAAGCAGACGTAAAAGGGGTCGTAGTGCGTTCAGCA
The DNA here is from genome assembly GCF_030730205.1 of Paraglaciecola sp. GTDB lineage: Bacteria > Pseudomonadota > Gammaproteobacteria > Enterobacterales > Alteromonadaceae > Paraglaciecola. The sequence continues at coordinate 8,853 of NZ_JANQVQ010000199.1, read as the reverse complement.
AAATCAACCTTTATTGTTGGTGCTGATATTACTGAATTCACTGGTTTATTTGATATGCCTGAGTCAGAAATACTCACTTGGGTTGCCCACACGTCGCAGGTTTTCGATCATTTTGAAGATTTACCTTTCCCAACTATTGCCGCGGTTAATGGTTTTGCTCTAGGTGGCGGTTGTGAAATGACCTTAGCCTGTGACTTACGTGTGGCGGATACCACAGCAAGTATCGGTTTACCCGAAGTAAAATTAGGTTTGATGCCAGGGTTCGGCGGAACCGTGCGTTTACCGCGTTTAATTGGTGCCGATAATGCACTAGAGTGGATGACCACTGGCCGTGATCGTAAAGCAGCTAAAGCATTGGCTGAAGGCGCAGTAGATGCGGTTGTTGCCCCAGATAAACTGTTAGATGCCGCACTCAGTATGCTGAAAGATGCGATTGCGGGTAAGTTTGATTGGCAAGCGCGCCGCGCGCAGAAACAAGCCCCGCTTAAGTTAAACAAAAATGAAAGCATGATGAGCTTCTCAACAGCAAAAGCCATGGTGTTTGCGCAAGCAGGTAAGCACTACCCTGCACCTCATATGATGGTAGATACCGTTGCAAAAGCAGCAGGTTTAGATCGCGATGGTGCCCTGAAACTAGAAAACCAAGGTTTTACTACTTTGGCTAAAAGCGATGCAGCTAAGGCCCAAGTGGGGATTTTTTTAGCTGACCAATTAGTCAAGTCTAAAGGTAAAAAACAAGCTAAAGCCGCCACCAAAGCCATCAAGCAAACGGCGGTATTGGGTGCAGGCATCATGGGTGGTGGGATTGCCTATCAGTCGGCGGTCAAAGGCACGCCAGTTATCATGAAAGATATTAATCAAGCTGCTTTAGACTTAGGGTTGAAAGAAGCGGCCAAAATCCTCGGTAAAGGCATGGAACGCGGCAAGGTTGATGCTAAAACCATGGCGTCGACTCTAAACAATATCGTGCCTACGCTAGAATACAGTGCGATAAAAGATGTTGATCTCGTCATCGAAGCCGTGGTTGAAAACCCGAAGGTCAAAGGTATTGTTTTAGCCGAGACTGAACAACATGTCAGCGACGATACCGTCATCTGCTCAAACACCTCCACGATTTCAATAAATCAGTTAGCTAAGAGTTTGAAAAAGCCAGAACGTTTTTGCGGTATGCACTTTTTCAACCCTGTACACAAAATGCCATTAGTGGAAATTATTCGTGGCGAAAATACCTCAGAAGACACCATAGCAACAGTTGTTGCTGCCACACTAGCCATGGGTAAAACCCCTATTGTTGTGAATGATTGCCCAGGCTTTTTAGTGAATCGTGTTTTGTTCCCTTATTTTGCTGGTTTTAGCAAGTTAGTGATGGACGGTGCTGATTTTACTGCTGTTGATAAAGTCATGGAAAAAGTCTTTGGTTGGCCGATGGGGCCTGCTTATTTGCTTGATGTTGTGGGTATGGACACGGCTGATCACGCTTCTAGTGTGATGGCAGATGGTATTCCACAGCGCATGCAAAAAATTGAAAACGACCCGGTTACCTTGTTATACAAGGCGCAGCGTTTGGGTCAAAAAAATGGTAAAGGTTTCTATAATTTCAGCGTAGATAAACGAGGTCGTCCCGCTAAGGCCGCAGCACAAGAAGCCTACGAATTGTTTGCAGGCCACTGTGCGGATAAACGTGAGTTTGACGCTGACGAAATTATTGCTCGCGTGATGGTACCCATGGCTAATGAAGCGATCCGCTGTCTAGAAGAAGGTATTGTTGCCAGTGCAGCAGAAGCGGATATGGCCTTGTTATATGGTCTGGGCTTCCCTCCTTTTAGAGGTGGTATTTTCCGTTACATTGAAACATTAGGTTTAGATAAATTTGTCGCTATGGCCGATAAGTATGCACATTTAGGCCCTATTTATCAGATTACTGATGGTGTTCGTGCTATGGCCGATGCCGGTAAATCGTATTTTTCCGCCGATGTTAAATCAGCTTAATCCCAACCTGAGGATCAGAACATGAAAGAAGTAGTAATCGTCGATTGTATTCGTACCCCAATGGGTCGTTCTAAGGGTGGGATTTTCCGTAACGTTAGAGCCGAAACACTGTCAGCTCATTTGATGAGTCAGTTGGTCGCACGTAACCCTGGACTTGATCCAAGTGAAATTGAAGACATTATTTGGGGCTGTGTACAACAAACTAAAGAGCAAGGTTTTAACATTGCTCGTAATGCACAGTTGTTAACGGACATTCCCCGCACTGTCGCCGCCGTCACAGTAAACCGTTTATGCGGTTCATCCATGCAAGCCTTACATGATGCAGCTAGTGGCATCATGAGTGGCCGTGGTGACGTGTATATGATTGGTGGGGTTGAACACATGGGCCACGTACCCATGGACTTTAACTTAGACTTTCACCCGGGTATTGCTCTGCACGCGGCACGCGCCTCTGGCAGCATGGGTATGACTGCTGAGTTATTAGGTCGTCAAAACGGTATTACTCGTGAGATGCAAGATGCCTTTGGAGCGCGTTCACATCAAAAAGCCCATGCTGCTACTGTTGAAGGTCGTTGGGCTAATGAGATCGTGCCTACCCTAGGCCACGATGCTGATGGCGTTTTAAAGCTAATTGATATTGATGAAGTGATTCGTCCTGAATCAACCGTTGAAACTATGGCGACCTTACGTCCGGTATTTGATCCAGTTAATGGTACCGTTACCGCAGGAACGTCTTCCGCACTGTCAGATGGCGCATCAGCCATGTTGTTGATGTCTGCTGAGCGCGCTAAAGCCTTGGGTTTAAAACCGCGTGCAAAAATTCGCTCAATGGCGGTCGCAGGGTGTGATGCGGCGATCATGGGTTACGGACCTGTACCAGCCACCAAGAAAGCTCTGCAACGTGCGGGTTTGAGTATGGCTGATATTGAACTTGCTGAATTTAATGAAGCCTTTGCCGCGCAAGCCTTGTCGTGTATCAAACAGCTTGGTTGGATTGATACCTATGAAGATAAAGTCAATCTTAACGGTGGAGCTATCGCACTTGGTCATCCATTGGGTTGTTCAGGCTCTCGTATTTCCACCACCTTGATTAACTTGATGGAAGCGCAAGATAAAACGATTGGTTTGGCCACCATGTGTATCGGCTTAGGCCAAGGTATTGCCACGGTGTTTGAACGGGTATAAACCTTATAACATGATAAAAAAGGCGCCTACGGCGCCTTTTTTAAGCCCGATACCATCGGATAGTTTAATCAGGTTTTCAGTCACAATATACCTTGCTAGTAAAGTGCATTGTAATGCCACTGCACATCGTTCACTATTTACAGTAAAGTAGCGTCTTTAAGGATATTGCGCTGTTGTTTCATGAATAGAAAAGTACTAAGAGTTGCCCGTTTTATCCATAAATGGGCGGGTTTATTGTTAGCCATTCAATTGCTGTTTTGGATACTGGGTGGTCTGGTCATGAGCGCGATTCCGTTAGAGAAAGTGCATGGCAAACATTTAGCCGCGCTGCACTTAGCGAATCCCTTTAAATTGCATGAGTACACCTACTCCCTTGACGCGCTTGTTAAAAACACGCCAGCGTTGGTCCATGCTATTCACTACAGGTCAATCTTAGCGCGTCCGGTATATTTGTTTGATACGTCAGAAGGGCAGCGAGCCTACGATGCGCAAACCGGTGAATACCTAACACATTTTGACAACGACACCATTGGACACATTGCGCAACAACATTATTTGGGCTCTGGTGTAATAAAAACGGTTACTTTACTTGAGCAGTCACCTCAAGAGGTGGGTAAAGCTAATGAGCCTATTTGGTCGGTCGAGTTTACTGATGCGTGGACAACAACCCTGTATGTATCACCTAGCACAGCGCAAGTGGTAAAAGTGCGCAGTGACATTTGGCGCGTTTTTGATTTCTTCTGGATGCTGCATATTATGGATTATGATGAAAGAGAGAATATCAACAATCCACTGCTTATTGGTTTTTCGGCTAGCGCCCTACTCTTTACTATCACTGGCATTGTGTTGTTGTTTCATTCATTTCGTCTTAGACGTCGTGTCAAATAAGGCCGTCTAAGGGTAAACCATGACTTGTAAATCTCGCTTGATAGGTATTCACTGGTAGCACTACTTTTTGACTCTCACGCAGGATGAATAATGAAATTTGATATCAGCGACTTTAGGGTAAAAGAGGGGCATGAGTGCGATCTCAGCCAATGGCCAACCTTAACCGAAGCCTTATATGACTCTAAAAAGCATTATCATAAAAAACTGAAAAAACAGATTAAGAAATTAAGTAAGTTACAGCGTCTGTTGTATGCCACCAATGAGCACTCGGTGTTACTGATTTTTCAGGCTATGGACGCCGCCGGTAAGGATGGAGCAATTCGTCATGTGATGTCGGGGATTAACCCTCAGGGCTGTCAGGTCACCAGTTTTAAACATCCAACTGCCACAGAGCTTGATCATGATTTTATGTGGCGTACTAATCAGGCACTGCCAGAGCGCGGTCGCATCGGCATTTTTAATCGCTCTTATTATGAAGAGGTATTAATTGTAAGAGTGCATCCTGAAATTCTTGAAAGTCAGCGTATTCCCGACCAAAAATTGGACACGAACCATATTTGGCAAGAGCGTTATCAATCTATCGTGCAGTCCGAGCAGCACTTAAATAGAAATGGCACTACAATTTTGAAGTTCTTTTTGCATTTATCCCAAGAAGAACAACGTCAACGTTTTCTTGCACGCATTGATAATCCAAATAAAAATTGGAAGTTTAGTGAAGCTGATATCAAAGAAAGACAATTTTGGCCTAAATACATGGAAGCTTATGGTGCCTGCTTGAGCGCTACCAGTAGCGATGATGCGCCTTGGCATATTATCCCAGCAGACGATAAAAAAAATGCTCGTATCATCATAGCTAAAATAATCGTTGAAGCATTTAAATCTTTGGATATGCACTATCCAGTTAGTGACGAAAAGCGCATTGCGGAATTAGAAAAATTCCGGAAAAAACTCGCTTAGCAGGAGAGTATAACGTTTACAACTGGCGGATAATTGTTGTACTTTTGTTAATATGTAGCACGGTTTAGTGGCGTCCACACAATGGAATTGGAGTGTTTATTAAAATCTTAAAGTACCTGATGCGCTTGGCGGATGGCGGGGCGAGAAGCCCGCAAGTTGTCTTTGCGCAATTTAATGAACTCATTACAAAAGTCCCTTTGTTGTATGCCATATTACTGGTCAACTCCCTTAGTTTGGCTTACACCCATTATGCGATTGCACCCGATTATTTGACTATTTATGTTTCGGCATTTTTGTGTGTAACCTGTGTTACGCGGGCTATTCGCTGGTATCGATTTAAAAATCTCACTTTCAGTTTAGAGCAGGCAATACATCAAATAAGAATGACGGTGTTTTTCGCTAATGTTATGGGAATAGGCTTCTCGTGGTGGGCCTATACCTTATATCAATATGGCGATTTCGCGCTGCAGTCCCATGTGGCTTATTATCTATCCATTACGGTCATCGGAATTATTATTTGTTTGATTCACTTGCCTGCTGCCGCGTGGTCAGCCTCAGTGACAGTCGGCGTTCCCTTTGTGATATTTTTCACGACTTCAGGCGAGCCGGTGTTTATTGCTATTGCTAGTAATTTTATCATGGTCGTAGCGGTATTAGTCATGATCACCCTGAGTTATTACCGCGCCTTTTCTAGTGTTATTGACGCCAAACAAACCTTAGAACTCCAAAATAGGCAAACCCGAAAACTGAATGCGCAAAATGAATTATTAGCGAACCAAGACGGTTTGACTAAGTTGGCAAATAGGCGCAGTTTTGCCAACTTTTTAAATAAAAAATTAGCCGATGAAAATCAGCAAGATAGTTTTATCGTGGGGTTAATTGATTTAGACGGGTTTAAGCCGGTCAATGATATACATGGCCATGCAGCAGGTGACCGAGTGTTGACGGAAGTCAGCGCTAGACTCAAGAAATTGCTGCCAAAGGACATTATGTTAGCCAGAATCGGTGGTGACGAATTTGCCTTAGTGATTGACCACAGTACGGATCACAAAGAAATCCAACTCTTAGGCAAAGGGATAACCGAAGTACTACAGAAACCTTTCACTATGCGCACCGGCCTTGTTCAAATATCCGGTTCATGTGGCTTTGCCATTTACCCAGAAGCAGGTAATACCGCCGATGAATTAATGGATCGAGCAGACTTTGCCTTGTATGAAGCAAAAAGCAGGGCACGAGGTTGCTCTATTATTTTTTCTACAGAACACGAGCAACTTATTAGGCAAAAATCACAAGTCGAATTAGCCTTAACCCAAAGCGTCAGTAGTCAGCAAATGACCTTGCACTACCAACCTATTGTGGATGGCAATACCGGAAAAATAGTGGGTTTAGAGGCTTTAGCTCGCTGGTTCCACAGTGAGTTGGGCCATATTCCACCCGACCAGTTTATCGCCATTGCAGAAAAAACCGGTATCGTCACTGAAATCACGCTCAGCTTATTTGAACAAGCTATCCAACAACTGAGTTTATGGCCGGAACCCTTGTACCTATCCTTTAACTTATCGGTACACGACGTGATTAATCGTAAAACATTGGTTCAGCTCAAACATATTCTCGATAAGCATGGAGTTGCCAGCTCCAGAGTGCAGTTTGAGATAACCGAAACCACCATGATGTCGGACTTAGAACATTGCTCCAACATCACCAGAGAATTACAACAAATGGGCTTCAAAATAGCCCTTGATGACTTTGGCTCGGGTTATTCAAGCTTAAGTTATTTGCATAAATTAGCATTTGATACCCTAAAAATCGACCGTAGTTTTGTACACAACTTACATGTTGATCAACGCAGTCAGGGCATTGTTAAAACCATACTCGCCTTGTGCGAAAGCTTCAATGTTAGCTGCACCGTTGAAGGGGTGGAAAGCGAAGAGCAAAAAGATTTGTTATTAGCACTAGGTTGCACACACATGCAGGGCTACTATTTCTATCGCCCTGCTAACATTGAACAGTTTACTCTACGTTAAGTTGTTTCTTACCCGACTAAGTGGCTGGCAAAAAAGTGTAGCGTGCGCTCCCACGCAAGTTCTGCGGCTGCTGCATCATATCGACTAGTAGAATCATTGTGAAAACCATGTTGAGTGCCTGGGTAGGTAAAAGCCTGAAACTTAACCTTGTTGGCTTCTAGTACAGATTTGTATTGTGGCCATGTATCGTTAACCCGTTTGTCTTGTTCGGCAAATTGTAAGAGGATAGGGGCTTTTACGTGTTTAACTAACTCGTCGCTTGCTGGTGTACCGTAAAAAGGGACGGCGGCATGAATGAGTTCAGGCACTGCCGCGGCCAAATAATTACTGATGTAACCACCAAAACAAAATCCTACTACGCCTAATTTGCCATTGGCTAGCTCGTGGTTTTTCAAAAATCCAGCGCCAGCAATAAAGTCTTGTTCAATTTTACTGCGCTCAAGTTCACGTTGCAGGGCTCTGCCTTCGTCGTCGTTGCCAGGGTAACCTCCCACTGGAAATAACGCGTCTGGCGCAAATGCAATGTATCCCTGTTTAGCCAGTCGCCTTGCGACATCTTCAATATAGGGATTGAGTCCGCGGTTCTCATGCACAACCAACACGGCAGGTAACTTTTTGTCTAGTTGTTTAGGCGTCACTAAATAGCCACGACCTTTCCCATGACCATGAGGTGACAAAAACTCATGATATTGCGCTGTTATATCTGGGTCATTAAAAGACACTTGCTCAGCCAATGCGTAGTTAGGTGTTAACGCTTGGGTTAACGTGCCTAAAGTCAATCCTACCACCGATAAAGAGGCTAAGCGGCTCAAAAAAGTACGGCGATCGATATCGCCATGGGCATATTCGTCATACCAGTCAAAGGCCTGTTGTGGAATTTTTGCTACATTTTTGTTGTGCATATTTTTTCTCCGTTAAGCCTGATCTAAACGAGTATTGAGTTGAAAAGATCAATTGCGCTTTTGCATCTCTTGTTGGCGCATAGGCATGCTATCAATACGTTGCAATACCTCGGCAAGTGTAAACGTTTGGCGGCGTAATTTTATTCCACCATCTTTACCAATCAAAACAACATTGGAGCTAATAAGTTCATTGCGTATTTGTTGCTTAGCGGTAATAGATAATGGGCTTATAACATTGCTATCGAGCTGCTCGCCGTCGAGCCAAAACCAAACTATTTCACGTTCAGCAATAGCTGCGTCTTCTGTAGCTAATAGAGTCATGGTTTCTTTTGGTAACACGCTGCCGTTTAGCAATATAAGCCGATTTTGCCATGCTAATGCTTCTAAAGTATCTATAGTTTGCGGCTGTGCATTTGCAATATTGAACGAGAATGAAGCAGTGCATAGACACAAATAAGCGCTAAGGTTACGGGGAATTTTCATGTCAGGTTTTACCATGCTATTTTGCACCTATGACTTACAGTATGGCGTTATTTATTAAGTATCAAGGAAAAGTTAATTCACCAAACTTTCAATCCCATAACTCTTACTGTTAGCTAAAATAAGGTAAATGAGTAGATAAATCCTGTTGGTTATATAAGCTAATATTGTTATTGCTACACAGATAGGACTTACGGGTAATGCTAACTCGCCAGAGTAAAAATATGAGGGGTTAGTGTAGTGGCATGCCATACAGGTGTTGGGTGGACTAAATTGGATACGGAATAGTGAAAATATCATCGAAATTCTTATGTTGTTTAATCCTCGGTTGCCACCTTTTTATTTGCCTTAAAGGATATGCGAATACTGAATTTTTTAATGAAACTCAGCTTCTTAAAGAGCTTGAGGCTTTACGTAATAACGCGGGC
>NZ_JANQVQ010000198.1 GCF_030730205.1 Paraglaciecola sp. | reverse complement strand
AACGACGACGAAGTTTCAAAACCAAATTACTAGCGTTATAGGAATATCAATTAACTTGTCAAAATAAAAAAGAGCGAGCTTACGCTCGCCCAACCAGGGAACACCTAATCAACCGAAGGTCAATCACATGCTTAACACGCTGTTTAAAATTTAGCCATTAGATTGATTGCCGCTGTGCGAGGGGCGCCAATCCAAGCCCCCCAACCACCAGCAATGCCACCTAAGTAACTCTTGTTTAAAACGTTATTGACTGTGAACCTTAACTCTACAGATTCTATACCGCTCACAGGTCTATCTACCGCTATTCCGGCATATAGATCACTTATAACATAGGCATCTGCCACCTGAGTATTGGCTGCATCGATAAAACGGTCATCAACCCATTTAGTCGACATACCAGCAAAGCGGGTATCTTTTATCCAATCAAGGGATACCACCGCCATGTTTTTGGGTGAACCGAAAACCGTATTCCCCGCTGGGAAACTTAATTCAGTAGAACTGCCATCTGGCAAATCTATACTACTGTCAACATAGGTCGCTTCGTTATGAGTATAAGATGCATACACTTGCCAATTATCTGTAATACTTAAGGTGATAGACGCTTCAATACCATTGGATTCAACCCCACCTACATTCAAATAATTACCGTTTTCACCCGATAAATAATCCACTCCAGAGGCAGAACCCGGCGCGATGAAGGTTAAACGATTGTCAAATTGGATATCGTAATAGGTCAAGCTCAGGCTTAAATCATTTGATACATAACGCAAACCTAAATCGATATTGTCTGCCGTTTCAGGCTCAACATTGGTAAATCTGGAGGGATCTGCCTCTAGCACACCATCTTTAATGGCGGCAAAATTTTGCGCATAGCCAGCAAACAACTCCAAACCATTAATTGGCATCGGCACAACAATACCAGCAGAGAACAACAAATCCGAATCAGAGTTAACCTTTAAGTCTGCATCTACAGCAAAATTATCGTTGCGCTCTAAGTCGACATAAAACTGTTTAGCTCCAAAACGCAATGTTGCCCAGTTCATGTTTATTTCATTTTCTAAATAAGCCATCACAGTTTCGACTGGGAAAGAGCGGTCATACTGGATCCAGTAAGGCGTATGATCAAATTCATACCCTACTTCAGCATCTATAATTTTTTGCCAACTACGGGTCTCATCACGTTGATAATTTTCGTACCACAAACCGCCACGTAAGGTATTTTCCATTTCACCAATTTGACTAAACCAAGCAAAATCGGCATTAAAGCCAATACGTTCTTTTTTATAATTAGTCGTACGGTAAGAACTGACCGGAATAGCGCTTGATACATAGCAAGCTGAATCATATTCTCTGCCTGCTCCGCCGTAAGGAAAGGTAATAGAGCTAGTACAGGAAGGATCCGGACTGAGGGCATTCCCCTTGTTGTCAACAAAGAAAAGGGTGCCCAAAGCAGAACCACCCAATACAGTATTACCTGATACTAATTCTGAATGCCCGACATTATCACCGTCGGCCTTAACATCAACAATATAAGGAGGAACCCAATCACCACGTCCTTCATTTTTATGATAATAAGCGTTGGCGGAGAATTCTAAGTTGTCTTTTTTATAATCAGCGCTGATATAGGCAAATAAATTTTCTCGCAAGGTAGACCAGCCAAGACGATATAATTGATCAACATAAGGCACGCCTGTCCAGTCTGAAGTCAATCGATCCCACTCTGGGTTTTGCTCAAATTCAGTAAGGGTGATACGTTGATAGTTATCTTCATGCGTATCATCCCAAGAAACATAGGCTTTTATTTCAACATCACCCATCAAACTAACCATTTTACCCGCTAAATGATCACGTTTATTCTCTGCTGCTTGGTCAATCCAATCACTGTTTTGACTGCTGGAAGCACTAAACCACGCATAGGTATCTTTGGCAACTTCACCGGTTTCGTAACGTACAAAGTATTTTTGTGCTTGGAAATTCCCCAAAGACACACTCACTACCATATTTTCATCTGAATCAGGATTTTTAGTCGTGAAGTTGAGCGTACCGCCTAATGCCTCGTTAGAACGTGATGCGATGTCCCCTGTACCTTGAGACACTTCTACCCTACCCAGATTTTCTGTGTCTATATATCGGTTGGCTTTAGCACCACCACCGTAGTTAGAGTTACCATTGGCAATACCATCAATCGTAATACCGATTTGTTGTTCGTCTAAACTCAATTGGAAACCGCGTATTGAAACAGTGGTTGACCAGTCGTCAGAGCCAAAGGTATCACCTTCGTTCACCAATACACCTGGTAAATTATCGATCACCGCTAAAGCACTTGTTAAGGCGCTTTGCTGTTTGAGCATCTCGTCAGAGGTTTGATTATTAGCATAAGATACACTTTTTCCTACAATCGTAATTGATTCCATTGTCTCTGCAGTTTCTAAGATTTCTTCAGCTATGACTGTATTACAAAGACTAAGTGTTCCGATGGCTAAGGTCATCGCCTGAGTTAATTTTGAGAATCTAGGTCTATACACAAAGTTTTCCTGATAGTTATTTTAGTGCGGCTTAATGTGACGTTGTTATGTGACAGTTAGATAGATATTTGATGATGCTTAGTTTATGCTTTTGCGACACTTTTTTTACAACAGACAGGCTCCTTACTCGAATAAGTTATTTAATCAAAAGAAAAAGTATATTAAGTACTTAAAATTCGATACTTTGGACAAGGGAGGAGCTAATGATTAGAAAAAATACTTGTTCAATGGAAGTGAGCGGTCAAGTG
>NZ_JANQVQ010000197.1 GCF_030730205.1 Paraglaciecola sp. | reverse complement strand
AACAGCAGTAGAACGTGGCTCAGTGTTTACTTCAACAGCCGCTGTAATACTCTTTAATTCTGTCAGGCTATCATTACTTTTAGGAAGGCGAATTGAGGCTAAATTAGGAACATCAGTCTTTACTGGCTTTTTTTCAGCCTGTGACTTTTCCTCCATAGCCGCCTGTGACTGCTGCAGCTTTTTACGCAAAGCAATCATTGTTTCAGTGGTGCTTAAAGAGGATTGAGGGCTTGACTGAGCTGCGTCAGGTGTGGCGACTTGCTCACTGTGTCCATAGTATTCAGCCTGTTCAACAATGGTTTGTTGTTGAGCAAACAATTCTTGTTCATAGGCGCTGTCAGCTAAATTTTGTTGTTCTTCATCCATGCCGTAGTCGACGTGGGGGTAATCATCATTATGATCTACTTCCACTTTAGCATGATGAGCCTCTGGATGAGTTTGGATACCTTGCTCAAGGTTTTTGTATATTTTAGCTTGAGTATGTATATCAACCGCCTTTGGTTGCTCTGGCTCTGGCAGCGAGATTGTCTCAGGAGACGGTTGAGCAACTGTCACCTTTTTTTCAGGCGCAAGCGTTACATCAGGCTGACTTGTCAGAGCTTGTGTGCCCAGCGAATTGATGTCTTCAGGATTTAAACTGATATTATCTGGGCAAAAGGCTAGCATTCTAAGCAAGGTCATTTCTAAACCAGACCGAGCATCCGCAGCATGGGGCAAGTCTTTTTTGCCCAATAGCGCGATTTGATAAAGTAGTTGGATATGCTCTGGGGCAACACCTTTTGCAATTTGATAAATCGCACGAGCCGATATAGTTTCAAGTTTACAGGCGTCTGGAACGAGTTGGGTCAAAGCAACTTGATGCAACAGACTCATCAACTCTGCTAAGACCTGACTAAAATCAGCTGCTTGCATAGCCATTTTGTCAACCGATGCCATGACCTCATCACTGTGCTTTTGCAAGAGGGCATTAAGTAACTTGAGTACAACATTTTTGTCCATCAAGCCAAGCATATCCGTCACGATGGATAGACTAACAACCCCATTGCCTTGGGCTATGGCTTGGTCGGTTAAACTGAGTGCATCGCGCATACTGCCCTGTGCAGCCCGAGCTAACTGATTTAACGCTTCGCTTTCACTCTCAAGGTGTTCTTGTTGCAGAATAAAGGCCAACTGCTGTGATATCTGACTGCGCGATAAGGCTTTTAGATTGAACTGCAAACAGCGAGATAATATCGTGACAGGTAACTTTTGTGGATCCGTCGTGGCCAGCAAAAATTTCACATGAGGAGGCGGCTCTTCTAGCGTTTTAAGCAAAGCATTAAAACTGTGTTTCGACAACATGTGAACTTCATCGATAAGGTACACCTTGTAGCGCCCTCTGCTTGGACGATACTGCACGTTATCTAATAACTCTCTGGTGTCTTCGACTTTAGTACGCGAGGCCGCATCGATCTCCAACATGTCGATGAAGTTGCCCTGCTCAATCTCTACACAGGTACTGCATTTTCCGCATGGTGTTGCACTTAGACCTAATTCACAGTTTAAGCTTTTAGAAAAAATGCGCGCGATGGTAGTTTTGCCTACTCCTCGGGTGCCTGTAAACAAATAAGCGTGATGTAATCTATCGTTATCTAAGGCATTCGAAATAGCGGATACAACATGTTCTTGCCCAACTAATTCGGCAAAACTATTGGGACGCCATTTACGGGCTAATACCTGATAACTCATGCTTTTTTGTTACTCGCCTTCAAACTCACAAATTGAAAAACTGGTTACGCCGTTTTGTGTTAATTTTTGCTCACCACCAAGAGAGGGCAAAGAGATAACAAAACCAGCGTGCTCAACAATCCCCCCCAAACGACGGATTAAATTTGCCGTAGCGATCATTGTTCCACCCGTTGCCAGAAGATCATCTAACATCAACACTTTTTCACCGGGCTTTACCGCATCTTGGTGAATTTCAAGAGAATCAGTACCGTATTCTAATTCGTAGCTTTCGCTGATCACGGCTCTTGGCAGTTTTCTAGGCTTGCGCACAGGAATAAACCCAATGCCAAGCTCAATCGCTAGAGGTGCGCCAAAAAGGAAACCTCGCGCTTCTGTACCAGCAACTTTATCGAATCCCATTGGTGCATAGTGTTTAACTAACAATGCAATGGTTTGCGAATAGGCGGTGTGGTCCTCTAATACTGAGGTGACATCACGGAACATTATCCCTGGTTTAGGATAATCAGGCACGGTCTTAATGACCGACTTTATATAAGCGGCGGACACGAATTTCCCCGTAGTAAGTAAAAAATTTATTGCGGTTTATAGATAAAAAACAAACCAACCGACAATGGCGTTTAACAATGGAAAGGCTAATAAAACGATTAATGCGGCAAAAACATAGGACCAGTTGAATGGGTCGATGACTTCGTTTTCATTTTGCATAACCAAACTCCTAAGAAGCAAATAAATAGCATTTTATATAAGGGGCAAGATGGTAATGCAAACCACCTCAAAATGGTAGCTTTTACCTTGCCAAAGGTCCTTTGACAACAAAACTAATCACATTTTGTTGGCAGCAATATTTCTTTGCTCAACATTTGTTCAACAATATTTTGCACTGACAAGTTGAGTTGTGCAGGATTAATTTGCGGTAAAACAGATTGCATCTGGGCTAACAACTCTGACATCCCTATGTGCGCGTTTTGCTGGATCACATTTAACAGGTGAGCACTGACTTGATTAATTAAAGAAAAATTCACGTCGTCTTTATTATTTCGATATACCACGAGATAAACGGGCTCTTCCGCCAAATGGGGCTGAAAATCCACGCTAATGCGATGGACTGGATAATGATAACTGACTAAGGTTGCCAAGGGTGAAAACTGTATCAGAGTGGGAAAATCATCTTTATTTGGTTCCCAAACGACTAAAGGTTCGGAGCATTTTTTAATACTAATAGATAACTCTAACCACTCGTAATGTGCAAGCTCACTCAGAAAAGGCGGATCGTAATCTGTTGCTTGATGTTCGCTGCTTAAATATTCAACAAACTCCAAACTAATGTCGGTAAAGTAAGGTGATCGACAACGGTGGCTAGCAAAAAACTGGCGAGCGAGTCTTAACCATTCTTGTTCTTGGTAAATCGAAGCGAGTACCGGAAATCCAGAACTGAGAAAACCAAGGATATTATTAAAAAACAATTCACGATATATTTTAAGTCTGCGGTCTTCAATACCATAATCAAAAGCCACATTATCGGGGTCTTTCAAATGAGCAATAAATTGCTGCTGTATCGCTTTAAAGTCGGTCATTACGCCAACCTTTGTGAAGCCGTCGTGGGCCTAAACTGAGCTTGGATTGATTTTATATTTTCGACTTCTTGCAATAAAACGGGCATCGGTGGAATATTAAAATCCCGCTCTAATAGCGTTGGAAATACACCGTGAAGTGCATAAGCCTGCTGCAATAAATGCCAGACAGGTTCAATGACATCAGCGCCGTGAGTATCTACCTTCAAATCATCTGCTTCATCAAAATGCCCTGCAATATGCCCATAAGCAATTTTATGACTGGGCATCGCCGCTAAAAACTGCTCAGCATTGTAACCATGATTAATTGAATTGACGTAAATATTATTTACATCAAGTAAGAGCGAACAGCCCGACTCTTCTAATATGGCTAAGGTAAACGCCTGTTCAGTCATTTCTTGGCCGGGCGACGCATAATAGGACACATTTTCTAGAATGAGCGGTCGTTCAATAATGTCTTGAACCTGTTTAATGCGGGCAACCACGTGCTTCACTGCATCCTCTGTAAAAGGGATAGGCATAAGATCATACAAATGACCTTCACCCGAACAATAACTCAGATGCTCACTGTAAAATTGAATGTTATGCTCGTCTAAAAAATGTTTAACACTCTTCACAAAGTTCACGTCTAAAGGCGCCGGACTGCCGATGGAAAGAGACAGCCCATGGCAGGTAAAGTAATGATGTTCGGTAAGTTGACGAAGCACTTTTTGATATTTACCGCCTAATGGGATCCAATTTTCTGGTGCTATTTCCCAAAAATCAACTTGTTGAGGAACAGGGCTGAGTTGGTCCAACATTTCTCTTCTAAGCCCTAAACCCGCACCAGTAAATGGAATTTTGTTAGACATAAAGGCTCCTTAAAAAAGTAAAGGCCAGCATTGGCTGGCCTTTTTATTGCTGTAGTAGCTTACGCTTGGCCGCCGCATTTGCCTTCACCGCATTTGCCTTCGCCACATTTACCTTCTTTTTTCATTTTATCTTGAACCTTGGCTTTCGCTTTATCACCACCGCACTTGCCTTCGCCGCATTTACCTTCTTTCATGTCTTTGGCCATGGCTTTCGCTTTATCGCCGCCGCACTTGCCTTCGCCACATTTACCTTCTTTCATGTCCTTGGCCATGGCTTTCGCTTTATCGCCGCCGCACTTGCCTTCACCACATTTACCTTCTTTATCTTTAACCTTGGCAGCTTTGTCACCACCACAGCTGCCCTCAGCGAGGCTTAACATGTAACCAGACTCAAGAGATTGCATTTCAAAAGGGTTTGCATTGGCTTGCAAGCTCACAGAAGCAAGCGAGCCTATCACTACGGCACCAATAGTCGATGCGATGGCCGTTTTTTTAATTTGATTCATTGGTTTATCCTTTAATTTAACAACAAAATTTGCGGGGTTGATAACGTCAATAACATAGACCATAGCCCACTCAACTTTATTTCACATTAAATACAAATTAATTTGTATTTCTGTTAACACCTCACAAAGTCACTAAAAACAGAATCTTTATTAAGCCATTACACGCTAAACGGCTTCTTCGTTTTCCTCGCCAGTACGAATCCGAATGACGCGTTCTACGTCATAGACGAATATCTTGCCATCACCTATTTTGCCTGTTTGCGCGGTGTTCATTATTGCTTCAATGGCTCTTTCAACGAGCTCATCAACAATCACGATTTCCAACTTAACTTTGGGTAAAAAATCGACGTTATACTCTGCACCCCGATACATCTCTGTATGACCTTTTTGACGACCGAAGCCTTTTACTTCGGTTACTGTCATCCCATTTACCCCAATTTGTGCTAAAGACTCACGAACATCATCTAACTTAAACGGTTTGATTATGGCTTCTAATTTTTTCATCTTTATATCCCTGCAGGTTAGATTAATCGTAAATAGTTGGAATTGGTACGCGCTTATGCTGCGTTTTTACAAATATGCTAATGAGTTTATCTGACACATGTTGAGCAACATCCTTGCCCTCTAAAAAGTCATCAATTTCATCATAACTGAGGCCTAAAGCGAGTTCATCCGCTTTTTGCGGCGCAAGACTTTCAAGGTCGGCAGTTGGCGCCTTAGTGATCACGTTTTGTGGTGCGCCGAGAAATGCCGCAACTTGCCTAACTTGTCGTTTGTTTAAACCAAATAGAGGCGCTAAGTCACAAGCGCCGTCACCGTACTTGGTGTAAAAACCCGTAATGTTTTCTGCTGAATGATCGGTTCCAAGGACAAGGCCGTCTAACATGCCTGCTATTTCATATTGAATCACCATGCGTGTGCGAGCTTTAACATTGCCTTTAACAAAATCACGTTTTGTTTCACTTTCGGGCAGTAAGTCAAGTGCACTCAAGGCCAAGCTAGTTTGTTGGTCGATAGCATCAGCGCCAGGTTGAACATTAACAGCAACACTATGGCTAGGTTCGATAAAGTCAATTGATGCTTGGGCGTCTATTTCATCGGCCTGAACGTTATAGGGTAAACGGACCGCAACAAATTGAAAGCCTTCATCTCTTTCTTCATTTAGCTCGTTCACTGCAAGTTGTGCCAGCTTTCCTAAGGTACAGGAATCTATACCGCCACTGATACCCAATACTAAACTCTTCATCCCGCTATTCAGTAAATGCATTTTTATAAAGTCGACCCTACGTCTAACTTCAAAAGCAGGCTCAATGTGCGAGAGAACTCGCATTTGTTCAATTATTGTGGCAGCTAACATCGTGTAATACCTATCGTTTTTCTCAATATTTTGTAAACCGATCAAATCATCGGTTTGTCCTTGTGTATAGCAATTCTAACCATGACAACACAATTTATACCAAATTTTTCTTAAATTAGTTTATGTTATCTCAATAAGTTTAAAAGGAGCGGCAGTGGCGAATCAAAAAGGGGTAACCCTCATCGAAATCCTGATCAGTTTAGCGATCGTAGCAATTATTATGACAGCTGTGGCACCCAGTATTCAGAGCATCTTAATAAAAAATAAAATAGCCTCACAAATCAATGAATTAAGTGCGGTTATTCAGTTTGCTCGAAATAATTCAATTGATCAACAAATCAGCACGGTTGTGTGCCCCTCATCTGACTATTCCGTTTGCAGCAACGATTGGGACGCCCCAAAAATCGTTTTTATTGATATTGACGGAAATGGAGATAGGGGTTCAGACGAAGAGCTAATCGCCACCACTGAAGCAATTTCACCAAATAACTATGTAACTGGCCCGGCAAATTCACTGATGTTTTTGCCAAATGGTGAGGCATCAGGCAACTATACGTTGTTAATTTGTCATACCGACAAAGAAGCAGAATACGCTAGGCAAATCACAATTACTCTTCAAGGTCGAGTAAAAATGAGCACTGATAGTGATAGAAATGGTATTCATGAAGACACCACTGGTACTGAACTCAGTTGTCCCTAATCTGAAGGGGTGCTCCCAGCCTGGATAATGAAATCAAACGGACTCAAATGGACACAACGTTAAACATTTTTAAACGTTTAGCTTGTTAGGCTCATCGGCTACCGCTCTTCTTATCACCTTGTTAACTTGAGACGGAAACAGAGTTTCAGCGACCAAGAGACGTGAAAACTAAGGTTGTGTAACCAAGTACGTCACAAACGTCTCTATTCGCTTTAGTTAGCAACTCCAGCAATATTCTGCACCACTAATAGCGCCGCTATTGTCTTTATCCCACGCACGTCGACCATCACTGTAAAAAAACAAACTGCCATCACCGGCTTGTGCACTGCTAGAACTTGGTTTTGCCTCGATTAAATACGTGCTACCTGTTGCTTGGCTGATAAGAAGATCATATTTGCGATTAGCATAAGGCTCAGCAGAAGGGCTGTGTTTATGAAAGTTGGCTGGACTGCCAGTATCTGCTCCAGAGACTGCTGCTTTTTTATAACTATAACTCGCTGCTTTGTGGCGCTCCATTGCTGCTGCCAATGACATTAAATCAGCTTGTGCAGCAGACCGGTTACTGCTTTTGATAAAGCCTTGATAACTCGGATAGGCCAACATACTGATAATGCCAACAATGGCTACCACGATCATCAGTTCAACTAAGGTAAATCCCGCACTCTTATTTTTTTTATTTGAATACATTGTTACTGCCTTTCTATTTCAGTTTTCCAACTGCTTTTTTGTACTCGTTCAAAGTTACTGTAGATATTTTCGGCTAAACATTCAAAATCTGAGTTACAGGCAATTTGATCTCCATTGCTGTCTCGCTGGATTACCGTTGAAGCGCATTCAGTGCCTAAGCAAACAATGGGCTTAATAATATCTTCAATCAAGATTTTGGTATCAGGCGCAATACCCGTTTGTTTTAACTGTGCGTACCGATCTTGATGCTGTTGCTCCCCATCCTGATTTAAGTCGGTGACCGCGTTGCCGTTAACTAGCTCAACCAAGTATGCGCGACTATTGCCTGATGGCGGTGCACAAGAGCTTGTGCTCGCCGTAGCCGGTAAGTAAGTGGTAAAGATAATTTGATAATCTAATATCAAGGGTGAAGCGAGCACTTTTTCACCACCAGCCCCAAGCCTGATCATCCAACCGGAAAGTTGTGCAAAATTATTCGCCTCTATTTGCTGTAAGGTGCTGTCAGACGAGCTTAACAGATGATCCGTTGCATCATACAAACTAGAAATACTCAACACAGGGCTGGGTAGACTGTAATTGCCGTCTTCGTCAAAAGTGAAAACGCCAGTGTCTTTTATCATGTAAAAATGATCTTCTATCTCACTGTTTAAAGGGTGAGCTCGATAGCCAGAGCCAAGAGCAACAGCATAATAGTGCTCTGCACCTAAACTAATTTCAGTGACATCAGGGCCATAATAAAACCGGCGGTTATCCGTATTGCTATCACCACCAAAGTCAGCCATTAAACCACCGGTGACTAAGTCACTTATAGCCTCTCCATTGTGAATATCGAGACGAAACAATTGGCCGCCCATATCTACCACGTACATGTGATCGGCAAAGCCGTCATTGTCTCGGTCAATGACCGATACTCTGGCGGGAATACTGTATTGCATATCACTGAGATTTAAATTGGCATCACTGTTACTCGCAGACCAAATGAGCGCACCAGAATCAGCATCAACAATGAAAACCGCGTTACCTGTGCTATCGGCACTGCGCGTCAATTTGCTGTCTTGGTCGGCGTCGTAGCCACCACCAAAAATCAGCACATTTTTAGCCGTGCTCCCTACTCGAATTTTTGTGACAGTGGGTTTCGACCATGTTTGCCCTAGCTTAGCAAACTCCCCTGCACCGCCTTCTATTTTAAATAATAAAGAGGGGGATGTTTTGTTGCTAACGTCAAGAGCATAATAATTTTTACCTCCTCGGCGCATACCCAGATAAAGATATTTATTGTTACCCACTGAACGCAACACCATGTCGCCATCTAAGCCATATATGTGAGTAAAGGTCGAGCTATCACGATAAAAGTCATACAAATTTTCCATTAATTCTTTGGGCATAATGGCAAAATTTTCGGTGCCTGTTTCAGGGTCGAACGAATGCAGATAACCATGATTTGTTGCGACCAAGACAGCGCTCTCAGTAAGAGAATAGTTAACAATAACAGGCTGCGAATGAATCGGGTCGCCCATTTGCAAACGGGCATCGGTATCAAGTCCATCCCCATCATCATCTCGAACATCCACACCCCGAGCCCATTTTAGTAAGGTTTCTCTGACCGTACTTGAGTTGGCTACCGACCCAAGGGCTAAATCGCTCACCGTAAAATTATTGTTGTCTTCATGGACTAAATTCGCTGTGGTCATAATCGTGCCAGGACCAGAAAACGCGTAGACATTGCGGGGCAAACCCATTTGGCTTGCCGCTCCGCCATCGCGGACATCATTGCCATCAGCTAACACTGACCAATAGCTGTGGGCGTTGTCGCTGAAAAATCCGGTTAAACTGTCTACCGCATTGTTGCCGTTTTTATCGAGTATGTCTGCGCCATCTAATTTGTATTTTTTTACATTTCCAGGCCACAACGTGCCTTCAGCTGGTTTAAATAGTGCAAAATACAATTCATCATTGTGGGTCAATCGGTTGAGTTGATTAACTGCTACCCCGGGTGAGACGAACGTGGCGTTAACATCCTTTACTGTCTTCAAAATGGATGCAAACACATCAACTAGATCTTCGGTATTCGATGCCGTGTAAAAGCCACCATTCCCATTAATTGCTAAGTCATTTAAAAATGCATTTGCAGTACTATTGGCGGCAAAACCGATGGTATGGGTATAGATTTTTGAGTCGATCACCGATTCATCGGCATCACCGATATTACGGATTAAATCCAAGCCGCACTTTTCTCCGCCGGAACCGCGACAAGATAAACCTAACATACTTTCTATTTTACTAACGCTGTGGTTGTTATTCGCTTCGCCGTCGGACAACAATACAATATGGTTATTGGTTTGGCATTGCCTGTCAGTAATCGGTGAAACATATTGTGCGCCGCTGGGAATATATTCACCCACACAGGATGAACTACTGAGATTATCCAAGGTACAGCCGCTAGGTAACACAGAGTCGGCCCCAATATAACTTAAACGACTGCTTACTCTGGTATTTCGTCTTACCGAAGAAGAAGTTGAGCTATCGCCTCGTTTCAAGCCATAGTCCACATTGAAACCGGCATAATAGTTGGCCGCCTCATATAGGGTATCAACAATCGGTGTAAAACCTTCCGCGCTGAGCGAGTCGACTTGGCTTATGAGGTGGTCCCGCACCGTTGATGTTTGCCCTGGCGTGGCTTGTCCTTCAAATTCAATGACTAATTTAACGGCGCCAGAGGGTTGCCCATTGTAGCTATATGCGCCTCGAGTTCCGTTGAAATCAGCCATAATAAACATCATTTCATTGCCCGCATTCCACCCACTGCGATTAACAATCTGCTGCACAATATTGGTGACGGCAGGACTCTGATACGTATAGTTTCGGTACCAACGAGGGATGTCAGCCCAATTTACCGCAGCAGTTTTAGCGATGTTACGTAGTTCATAGCGGTCATAATTATTGAAGTTGCCTACATCATTAACATTGGCACCATAAATATTCATTGAAGCATAGCTACTAGAGCTGGTTTGATAGGCGGTAAATTCTAGGTAAGCATTCGATATTGCAGCATTTCTTGGTAGGGCGACATTTCTAAAAATCACCCCTACATAGTCATTTGAGCCACTTGAAAAGCCAAGTTCACTACCCGTTGACTCATAACCATTTGAGCGCTCTTCAGCATTGTATCGCTGCGAACTAACTTGATAAGTATAACCGCCTTTCACACAGCCTGTAGCCGTTGTGTCGTCATAAGTGATGACTAGCTGTGGTGATAAACCAGAGCCTTCTTCATAGGCTTTTGCTTGTCTTGCACTACTACTCGAACTGCCCACACCTTCAATCAATAAACTTAGCGCGTTACCGCCACACCACGTGCTTTGATCGACGATCTCTTGGATGATACTGGTGATATCTGGCGTTGAAATTGTTTCGTTAGACACTGGCCAATCGTTGTCCGTATTCCACAACACAGAGTTGGCGGTTTTGGCACGACTAGTGATATTACTCGCAGTATTAGAAAACTCACTGGCGTTACCAACTAACTCACCGCTGATCGTAAATTCAGTGCTTGCTACATTGTAATTATTTGAGGTAAAGCGCACAAAAGCACTAGTAATGGTGGCCCCTCTTGGAATATTCAAATTTTGATAACGTATACCCACAGTTACTGGCGTAGTACTTTCAGACAATTTTAGGGTGTTAGCACCTACAGTGACACTTGAGCTAATTTCGAAAGCATCGTCACTGCCTTGACTAATTGAGGTAATAATTTCTGGGCGCACAGCGTCATCAATGGGGCGAACCGGATAGAGAACAGGCCCACCGTAGTCAGAAAATCGCATTAAACCTGCATTAATGTTGGTAACGGAAGAGAGTGTTTCTTTGAGGGCATTTTGAACCCGCAACATGCGTGACTGAGAGCCATCGTCCCTACCTGTCATACTGCCCGAAGTGTCCATAATAAAAAGTACATTTGGATTGTAAGTCACTTGCGAGCCGGATGTACCTAAGTAAATTTCAAGGTCGTCTGCCAGTGCGACATGAGCGCAACACAAAGCCGAAAGTAACAAAAATACCCGATTTATTTGACGTAATGTATTCATAAAAGCCCCCTCTATTGGGCAGCAGGTGCAAAGACCGAGGCATTCAAGGTATTTGCGACTACAAAGTTGCTGTCTTTTAATTGCCCGCAGCCACGCACAATAAATACGTGACAACTAATATTACTACCACCAATAACATTGCTAGAGCCAACACAAGGTTGCTCGCGCAAAAAGGCGGTTTTAGACCAACTATCAATAGCAGGTTGCGCGACATAATCTCCTGTCCCTACGTGACGACTTCCTTTACTCAATCCTGCTGATGTCACGCTACGATTGGTCCAATCATTTTCTTCAAAACAACTTAAAGACTGCACAGTTAAATCCAATTGGTTACCCCCTCGTGCATCAGACAAGGGGTCATTTATATTTGCATCTGCTAAGACAACTTTATCTTCTGCCTCAAAAATGACACCTGCAATCGCTGACTCTGCAGCGTCAAATGCAAGAGAGCTTCGCTCCATCGACACCGCCATTTTGCTTTGCATCAAACTACTGGCGACAGATGTGACACCTAGGATGGTTAAACTGAGTAATATCAGTAAGGCAAATACCATCACCATGCCTGAATTTTTGTGCATATTTGTATGATTCATATATTCCTACTGCGAATAAAGTTTTTTACATTTCGTAACGTAACCGTCGTTTCAAATTGCTTAAATAAACGTTTGTCAGTGGGCTGGTACACTGCTTCGTCCAGTAATTTAAAGGAGGGGACCGGGTCAATCAGAACATCAGAATCGGCTTTAAGTAGCACCGCGATACGTATTGCAACAACTTGCGCTCCGGCAGTCCGAAGCGCTGCCAAAGCGTCTGCGGTAACAAATCTTACAGGTCGCGACGAGTTGTCGCCTACAGACAGAGTATTAGTAACCCCGTATTGCACTTGAAAACTATAAACGTCGTCCAGTAAGGTATAAGCCTTATCACTGTCATTGCCAACAGCGACTTTTTGCCCCCTCAGAACTCGTCCGTCAAAACCTCTGCACTGTAGTGTTGTGCCCGTAACAAAATACTGATTAACCACATAAAACTCTTCGTTGGCGGCGTAACCTAATTTATAACCTCGACAATCAGTGCTGGCTTGAGCGCTGACGACTAAGGTATCACTTGCGCCACTAGCGCCTTCAAGCGACCCCACTGTGGCATCATTGACAAAATCACCAGGTAAAGGCACAGGATTATTTTGCACAATGGCCGCTTCGACAGCGACATCCACATCTCGGTTAAGATCAGGGGATAAATTATCATAACGGCCTGTCATCAATAAATCGTTGCGCAAACGAGTAATAATAAAACGACCACTTTCTTGGACCGATGACACCGCTTGATTTAATCTTTCAGTGACATTGTTGCCTAACATAACTTGAATCAACGCACCTGAGATCATCAAACCGATAGTCAAAGAAATCATCAACTCAACTAGACTAAAACCGTGTTGTTGCTTAGGGGTTTTCATAGTGTGACATCTACTGATACGCAATCATGGGGGCTCGTTTCACCTACCATGCATTTTGCATTGAGTGTTCTGTTGATATTTTGCCAATTCTCTACAGGCCACTTGAGCGTAACGATATGTTTGGAACCGACACTACAACTTTGTAAATCCATTAAATCATTGTCTTCGCAATCCAATGAAATAGTCACATCGGGATTGGTGATCACCGCCGCACACGACAGCTCATAAGCATCAAACTTTGCTAGATCACTAGCAGAACAAATATTGTCGTTACAATTAGGGATCACCGACGGCCGTGATTTACAAAAACATTCGTAGGCTTGCTCACTACCCGAGCATGTGAGGGTTTGAAAATTATAGTTATCTGGATCAAAGTATTCATTGTCCACAACCAAGCCATCTCCTCGAATGGAGAAGGTGGCGCTGGCTCTGAGTCGCTCCGACATTTGCTGAGCCACCAATACGGATTGGGATCGATTTAGAGATTCAGAGTTAGTAAATGAACCGACAAATTGCAAATAAACAACACCTAATAACCCGACAGAGAGAATAAATAGAGTGACTAAAATTTCAATCATACCCACACCGCGCACATGAAGTGGCACCTTATGAATTCGATGAACGACTGGTAGACTCTCTAACACTATAACCCCATACCTATGAACAAATTACTTTGGTGGTTGGTGTATGTTAGCTAAATTCCCTGAAGTTTGGTTATTTTTACTTAACGAAAGGTATATATTTTCGATGGTTTGGTGATATGTCGTTATTCACTGCCCGTCATCCTGTTTAGCGGCTTTGGCATAAATTAATGTAGCAAAACACTGTCATCCTTCTTCACAGTGGCAAGTTCTGTGGGCGTAATCGGAGGCACACCTGCCATGGTGCTGTTGTGCACCGACGCGCTAGCTGAAATTTGAGTGCTTCCAGAACTGATAATTGTTAACTCTCCTCTGCTAAATTCTTGGTAATATTGAAACGTATTCGAGGGGAAAGGACTAAGAGGCTCATTGGAAATCACCGCAATAGATGGGTCAGCAGTGCTCCAGTTAGCCAATAATGTCAAATTCACGTCATAAAAAGGAGTAAGAGCCAACCAATCTGCATCGCCATTTGCAATTTTTGCCTGCAACAAAGACCTATCACTTGTCGTCAAGGGATCCAAATAAATCCCCCTTACCGTTAGTTGACCGCCGCCGTTCATGGCATCTACATCTCTGTTAATGGGTTTTGTCGGCAAACTTGCATGATTGATCAGGCCACTCATCACCGCCTGGCTAAATGCAGCATACGCAGTTAGATTGCTGGGGTTTAAAAAATAATCTGGACTAAACGCCACTAACTCAACTAAATGCCAGTCAGGATACAACACAAAATAGCCATCGACTCTGCGAAATCGACAGGCTTCATCATATTGGTCACCAGGTATCAAAGCCTGTTGATAGCCAGTTCCGCCTACCAGTTGAAAGTGGGAATGAGGTACGCCACTGTCGTTTCGATAAAAGCGCTCATCCGCGATTGTTTGCGTGCTGTCATGATGATCTCGGCAACATTGCGAACATAAAGTTGACTGCCCTGTTGAAGAAGGTGTTCCTGTCATTTTATTTTGCAGTTGGCCCGCTTCAATATGGCTTTTGCCATTGCTGATTGTAGTAAACGAGGGTGTCATACCCTGCCCCATTCCGGCTAACTCGCATCGACAACTCACCGTGGTAAAATCCGCTTGGCTACTTTTGATATATTGCCCATCTTCGTGCCGATAATCTTCAATCGACAACTCAATACGCTCAGGGCTAACAATAATAGGACTGGCACTTTGTTTAAACTCATTATTCCCCACCTCAACAGTATGAGAGTCAGGAATACTGCTCGGTGTAAACACTACTTGGGGTATCTTGTTTGAACTGGGTAAATCTGAAAAAGCCAATAAACTGCGACTCGGGGCAACGGGAGTTAAAGAGCCCGCCAAGATAATAGACTGATTGTCCCCTTGATAATCAAGCCAATCAATTTGTATCCGAATACTTTTCTGCCCTGCAATGGTCGGAAGGGGCATAATCAGGCTAGGATGAGTCGAATCCACCCAAGTATCAGCATACGAGTCATTATCGAGATCCACAAAATAGCGATTATTGACCAACCAAGTTCGGGTAAACGTACGAATATTAGCCGCATTGTTACCTAACGCCACCTCAACTTGACCACTTGCTAACTCACCACCAGTATTTGTCTGTATATCATTATAACCAAGTCCATTAGCGTCGCTTATAACTTGACTAAAACTGGCTAAATCATCAAATTTTTCTTGGGCTAATCGTAAAGCAATATTGCGTAAATTTATCTTTGAATCTGCCAATACAAATTCACTTTGCAGCGTCACATAGCCTGTCACACCCAACATGATCATCAACGACGCAATCAATACTTCGATAAGTGAAAATCCACAGTGACGCCTAATGTTATAGATCATGCCAACTCCCAGGGATCTTAGCGACACGTAAAAAAGTCGGCGATTCGCTTAGTGTCGCCAAGGCTGCCTGATCGTATTTCACGTACAGACTGCCAGCTAAATCACCTAAGGCGTAGTTAGCGAGCAAAGCCCCATTTATCGAACTCGAAGGCGGTATAAATACATCAAAAGTGGCCAAAGTACTGTTTTGTTTAAGCATAAACACCAGTCCATTTAGTGTAGAACCTAGGCCTAAATGTAAGCTACCGTCATTGACAAATAGCAATACAGGATAAGCAGCATCACCTATATTTAAGCCGTTGTTAATATGACAATCCCCATCAACCCAAACGATTCCAAAGTGGCTGTTATTGAGCAAAAGACAATCATTCAAAACCAAATCTGCTTCACTCTTTATGGCTGAATAATGTTGGAAAGAAACATTAAATAAATAAGCAAAAATATCGACGGGAAAATTTGCATCATTTGATAAAATATCCGCGCCTTGATTCATCGAAAATGAGTAAGCGTTAAGCGGGCAGATGCCAGAAGAATATTCTTCTAGGGCGCAGGTAAAACCAACAATAGCATCCATATCAACTTGCGCATTCGACCAAATACTTAAGGGCACGCTCTCTCCCCCACCATTTGGATTTGCTGCAAGTTCAAAACTCACTTGATCATTGAGCCCTCCAGCAACTAATACAGGCGCTTTTGGTATCTGCACAATCAAGGGATAGACTAAGGCTTGCTGTGTCACAGTCGAGGTAGCTAAGCCATCAGCTGAAACGCCTGTAGATGTAAGTTGTATGAGTGCTAACTCTCTATCATGGCGGTTAATGAGCTGTTGTGTGGCAGTAACGGTATAGCTGTTTTGACTAAGGAGTACCTCATTAATCGCACCAATAGACCACTCTTTATGTTGCTGTAATTCTGCGAAACCACGCATGAGGCCCGACTCGGCGGCTGCAAAAGCCAATTTTTTATTTTGGCTATTCAATATAATCTTATGTTCGAAAGACTGAATTTTACCGGTATACAAGGTGACTAGAGTGATCATCACCAACATCAACACCACGGTGACCAAGATAATAGCGCCGTGTTGTTTGTGAGGTAAAAGGGGCGAAGTATGGACGCTAGTCATAATTTTTAACTAAAAATGAAGTGCTGAAACGCTTAGATACGCTCGAGTCACTTTTTAACTCTGCTTGCAGTTCAATAGCGATACGGTGGGTATTCACCCCATGATTGTTGTGTTGTTGCAGTACAAACTTAAGATGACTGACTTTAATTATGTCTGGGTCGGTTAAATCGTGCCAACCACCCGCCCCGCAAGATAAGCCGTCTATGCGAATTTCGATGGCATTGTCTTTTAATCTATAACCAAAGTTTTCATTACCGCTGACCACATCTAACACACCGTTTTGATTGCGATCGTAGCTGAATTCTACACAACTACTGGCAGCCTCACCGGGGTAACTGTAGACCGCCAAAGAATTATCAAAGACTGAAACAAACTGATTGGGATCGTTTACAACAATAGCAATGTTGCCATCGTAACCAGCACGTTTTATGTCGCGAATCATGAGCGCAGCTACCGCATTCACTTCTTCATCCAGACGAGACTTAGCCATTAATTGACTGTTTAAGCCAATTCCATGACCAACCAACGATGCCATAGCGGTCAACGAAGCAAATCCAATGGCCATCGAGATCATCAATTCAACCAAAGAAGTACCTGTTTGGTATAAAAGACGATTTAACATGGCTTATACGCGCCTAATTGACCCGATTTTACACAGAGTCTGACTCTGCCCATATTACTTAAAATCAGCTTAACTTCATTACTGCCATCACTGAATACCGCTGAGCCGGCATGGCCAATAGATAAGCCTCTGACGCCATCAAAATTGGTGGCATCATCACCACCAAAAGAAACGTCTTGCAGCGCTATTAGTTTGAAATCAGTGGCCTTAACTGCAGACTCAACACCTTCAACAGAGCAATTTTCATAGATATGGCAATCACATAAGCCACTATCGCTTAGGGCAATGCACCAAGGGTTAGTCGCATTAAATACAACGGTAATGTCTGCTTGATTCGATATGGCTGTTGAGCGGGCTTTTTGTAAAGCAAAGTAACTGACTTCGACAGCACCTTTGAGTTGCATATTTTTTTGTGCGTTGAGCACAGATGGCACACCCAAAGTGAGAGTTAGGGCAATAATTGAGACAGTAATTAAAACTTCAAGAAGGGTTAAACCAATGCAATAACGCATTTTAGTATCCTTACTATGGCTAAAAAACTAATCGCAAAATCCGTTCAATTAACTATAGTTCAAATTCTAAAAATGGAAAAAAGGAATTTTCGATGACTAGCTCTATTACAAATATTGCTCCCCAAAAATCGCCGCAACACCTAAAAGGAATGACCATGGTAGAGCTGATGATCGTGCTCGCTATAATCGGTTTATTAATTATTCTTGTTTACCCCAGCTACCGACAACACGTTATGGAATCAAGACGGGCGGACGGTGCCACTCAATTACTGCGCATAAAAATGCAGCAAGAGTCGTATCGTCTCAATCACATTGGTTATGCAGAAGCATCGGATTTAAGTTTACCGGTAAATGAATATTATGATTTTTCCGTGGTGGGCGTCAGCGCTACAACTTATACACTAGTAGCAATTGCGAAGGGCTCACAAACTGACGACGGCGCTTGTCTAACATTGGCCTTAGACCAATCTATGAACAAAACGCCGTCAACGTGCTGGTGATAAATAGGATACTGGATCTGTTGTTAATCTATTTGCTTCACTCGTAATTCTTTCGGCACCGCAAATTCAATGTTTTCAAGACGTCCAGGGCGTTCAATTGATTGAGTTGCTCCCCACTCTTTGAGTCTATTGACCACTCCTTGCACTAATACCTCAGGTGCAGAAGCACCGGCGGTAATGCCAATGCATTTGGCATTTTCTAACCATTCACGTTGTATACAATTGGCATCGGCAATTAGGTGAGCCTGTGCGCCGATTTTTTCAGCCAACTCTCTCAAACGGTTTGAATTTGAACTGTTTTGTGCGCCTACTACTAACAAAACGTCACAGTCAGCCGCCAACTCTCGCACTGAATCCTGGCGATTTTGCGTGGCATAACAAATATCATCTTTACGAGGCCCTTCAATAGCCGGATACTTTTCACGCAAGGCATCAATCACTTCCGCGGTATCATCAACAGACAGCGTTGTTTGACTGCAGTAATAAAGGTGTTTGCTATTTTTAACTTGCAGCTTTTCAACATCCGCAACCGATTCAACTAAATAAATTCCACCCTTGGGATTGTCATATTGCCCCATGGTTCCCTCCACTTCAGGATGACCATGGTGACCAATTAAAATACATTCGGTGCCTTTTTTGCTGGCGCGCATGACTTCCATATGGACTTTGGTGACTAGTGGACATGTAGCATCAAATACTTTCAAACCACGGCTGTCGGCTTCATTACGAACAGCTTGAGATACACCGTGGGCTGAGAAAATAACGATACTGTCGTCAGGCACTTCAGCTAGCTCATCTACAAAAACCGCACCGCGGCTTTTTAAGCCGTCCACCACAAAGCGGTTATGCACAACTTCATGACGTACAAATATCGGCGGCGAAAACAACTCGAGCGCTCGTTCTACTATAGTGATGGCGCGATCAACCCCTGCACAAAAACCGCGAGGATTAGCGAGATGAATTTGCATGTTAATTATCCTAAAAAACGTCGATTATGAATGTAAGTTTACAGATAAGATTTCAACTTCAAAAGTAATCTCTTGACCTGCTAAGGGATGATTAAAATCCACTGTCACCGAATCACCTGCAACCGAACGAATAATACCAGGTAACTCACTTCCATCTGGTTGAGTAAACGCGATAATCATCCCCTCTTCAGCAGGAGTTTCAGCAGAAAACTTACTTCTGTCCAAATAATATATGTTATCGGGATTAGGCATACCAAAGGCATCGATGGGTGCCAAGGTAAACGACTTTTTGTCACCACATTTCAAACCCAGCAAACAGGCTTCAAAATTGGGAGTTAGATTGCCATCACCTATCACTAATTTAGCAGGTTTGTTGTCAACCCGAGTGCTGTCAGCCGCAGAGCCATCAGACAGTTTAAGGTCAAAATGTAAAACAACCTCACTGCCCTGCTCGATAAATGCCAACGATTGTTCAGTTACAAATTGCGATACATCAGTCATTTTTTTGCTCTTTATTTTTAACCATATCAACGATCATAAGTGCAGCACCTACGCAAATAGCACTGTCTGCCACATTAAAAGCAGGCCACACCCATTCTTGATAGTAAACTACTAAAAAATCTACTACGTGACCGAGAACCAAACGATCATAGGCATTGCCTAAGGCACCACCAATAATCAAACAAAATGCCAAAGGCAATAAAATATGCGAGCGAGATAACTGTTTTAACCACCACATCATCAAAACAACGACACCTAGTGCTATGGCAGTAAAAAACCATCGTTGCCAACCTCCTGCATCATGTAAAAAGCTAAAGGCGGCACCATAGTTGTAAACGTGGGTTAGATTAAAAAATGACGTAATTTGTATCGCTTGATAAAGCTCAATGTGCTCGACAATCAACCCTTTGGTGTATTGATCAAGCACAAAAACCAACAGCGACAACCACAAAAAACGCCAGCCCGTTTGACTTAACAACTTAAGCATAAGCGCGTTTTTCGCCCTCTCCTTCAACGTTATCTACACAACGTAAACAAATTTCAGGGTGAGCGGGGTTTGCCCCCACATCTTCACGATGGTGCCAACAGCGTGCACATTTTTGTCCTGCAGACGCCGTTATTTCAACCCATAAGCCGGCTAATTCTGTTTTGTTAGCGTGCTCAGGCGCCTGTTCCACTTGTACCACGTTTGCTGCAGAAGTGATCAAAACAAAACGTAACTCATCTTCTAACTTGTTAAGAAGTGCAGCAAGTTCAGCGGTGGCATAAATCGTCACCTCGGCTTGCAAAGAGCCTTTAATCACACCCGCTTTACGTGCCCCCTCAATACTGCGATTGACTTGTTCTTTAACATCTAACACTGCCAACCAAAAATCGTTGTCAAAGCTTGAGTCAATGTGCAAATTGTTCAATGTTTCATACCAAACATCAGTAAAAACAAACTCTTTTTTCTGCCAAGGTAATTCTTGCCACAATTCTTGTGCCGTAAAGCTCATGATGGGCGCCATCCAGCGGACTAAACCTTCGATGATATGATACAAAGCAGTTTGACATGAACGACGAGCATGACTGTCACTTTTGGCCGTATATTGACGGTCTTTAATGATATCTAAATAAAAACTGCCCAATTCAATCGAGCAGAAGTGCATCAGCTTTTGTGTCACGACCAACAGATCATACTTTTCATAAGCGGCAATGATTTCTTCTTGTACTTTCGCTGCACGCGCCACGGCCCAACTGTCTAATTCAACTAATTCATTAAGCGGTACCAAATCCGTTTCTGGTTTAAAGCCATTTAGATTGGCCAACAAGAAACGGGAGGTATTACGAATACGGCGATACGCATCAGCTGAACGGTTTAAAATCTCGTCTGATACCGCAATTTCACTGCGATAATCTGTTGATGCTACCCATAAACGCAAAATATCTGCGCCAAGTTTATTGATAACATGTTGCGGTGCAACGGTATTACCCAATGACTTAGACATCTTTTTACCTTCACCATCAACGGTAAAACCGTGAGTCAGGACTTGTTTATAGGGCGCACATCCTTTAGCTGCAACCGACGTCATCAACGATGACATAAACCAGCCGCGATGCTGATCTGAGCCTTCTAAATAAAGGTCGGCCATAGCCGGAATATCATCTCTGCGATCAACCACAAAGTAATGCGTTACGCCAGAATCAAACCACACATCTAAGGTGTCAGCGACTTTTACATAGGTATCAGCATCTTCACCTAAGAATTCCTTCGCATCTATATCCCACCACGCTTGAATGCCCTTTTGTTCAACTAATACGGCGACTTTTTCCAATAACTCATTGGTATTAGGGTGCAATTCGCCGCTGTCTTTATGCACAAACAAAGCAATAGGTACACCCCAAGTTCTTTGACGTGAAATACACCAATCAGGGCGACCTGCTACCATAGACTCAATGCGGTTTTGGCCCCATTCAGGGATCCATTGGGTTTTATGGATTTGTTCAATAGAAGCGCTACGCAACCCTTTTTTATCCATGCTGATAAACCACTGCGGCGTTGCACGAAAAATAATAGGTGTTTTATGTCGCCAACAATGAGGATAACTGTGGACATAGGCATGATGATGAACCAGAGCACCGTTTTCCTTCAACAAATCAACAACATGTTGATTGGCTTTGAATACGTGTTCACCGGCAAAAAATTCGGTGCCTTCAAGGTATACACCATTCGCGCCAACCGGGTTAGCGACTTCAAGATTGTAATGACGACCCACATTAAAATCTTCTACGCCATGACCCGGCGCAGTATGCACACAACCCGTACCCGACTCAGTGGTAACGTGATCACCCAAAATGAGCGGTACTTGAAAATCATAAAAGGGATGTTGTAATGCTTGGTTTTCTAGAGCATCACCATGACAAAAACCGATGGCATGATAATGATCAATGCCAAAACGCGCCATGCATTCAGTGACAAGGTCAGAAGCAATAATTAAACGCTCTTTACCTGACTCGGCATTCACTTGCACCAAGGTATATTCTAATTTTGGACTTAAACACACCGCACGGTTTGCAGGTAACGTCCATGGCGTAGTGGTCCAAATCACGACTGACAGGGGGCCTTCACCGAGCAGTTTTTCTGGATGAGCAAAACAGCTAAGCACCTCAGCTTCATTCACTACCTCAAAACGTACATCGATTGATGGCGATGATTTGTCTTGATATTCCACTTCAGCTTCGGCCAATGCCGAACCGCAATCGGTACACCAATGCACCGGCTTAAATCCTTTTTCAAGATGCCCAGAGCGAACTATATTGCCCAATTCACGAATGATGTCTGCTTCAGAACTAAAATCCATGGTTTTATAGGGTTTGTCCCATTCACCTAGAACACCTAAACGAATGAAGTCTTTTTTCTGACCTTCAATTTGCTTTTCAGCATATTCGCGACATTTTTGACGAAATTCAGCGGCGCTGATCTTATGTCCAGGCTTGCCAACTTTCTTTTCAACCATCAACTCGATAGGCAAACCGTGACAATCCCAACCTGGTACGTATGGGGCGTCAAAATCTGACAAAGTCTTTGATTTAACAATGATGTCTTTTAAAATTTTATTAACCGCATGACCAATATGAATGTCTCCATTCGCATAAGGGGGCCCATCGTGTAAGACGAAGGGCGTTTTACCTTTTTTTGCCTGACGAATTTGCTGATATAGGTTTTTATCAATCCATTGCTGGAGCATTTTAGGCTCACGTTCAGCTAAAGCACCACGCATCGGAAACGCGGTATCGGGCAAGTTTAAAGTAGGTTTATAATCGCTCATTATTGGTTTAATCCAAGTTGGTCATTGGGTTGACTAAAAGTGTATCAAGACATGCCTAACAAATGTCGAGCTTTTTGTGCGTCTTGTTGAATTTGTTTGTGTAGTAATTCGAATGAATCAAATTTAATTTCTTCTCGGATTTTATGCTTTAGAGCAACCGAGATAGTTTGTCCGTAAATTGTTTTATCAAAATCAAAAAGGTGAACTTCTAATTGCGAGCGTGTGCCGTTGACAGTGGGACGATGGCCAATATTCGCCACACCATTATAAGTACGCCCCTGCACCAAAACTTCAACAGCAAACACACCATTAACCGGCGCTTTTATGCGTTTTAACAGCAAATTAGCCGTCGGAAAACCAATGGTTCTGCCCCGCTTATCACCATGTAATACCTTGCCAGATATAGTAAACGCTCGACCTAACATCTGTTCAGCCAAACTAAAGTTACCCGCTGCTAATGCTTCTCTGACAGCAGTAGAGCTTATCCGACAATTTTCTACCCGAAAGCTTTGAGTACTGGCGACATCAAAATGGCACTTCGTCCCTTCTTTTTGCAAATAGGCAAAATCACCAACCCTACCTTTGCCAAAACGAAAATCATCGCCGACGACCAGAAACTTAACATCCAATAGTTCAACCAATAATTTTTCAACAAAATACTCGGCGCTATATCCAGCAAACTCATGGTTGAACTTGATACATAACAAGCGGTCAACGCCCAAGGCCTGCAATTGCGAGTACTTATCGCGCAGCACACTTAACCGTGCAGGTGCATGGTATGGAGTAAATAACTCTTCTGGTTGTGGTTCAAATACCATGACTGTCGCAGGCAAGCCAAGTGCTTTGGCTTTTTCCAATACTTGGCTCAGTACAGCTTGGTGACCTAAATGCACACCATCAAATTTTCCAATGGTTAAAACACAGCCCCGATGTTTTTCTCTCAGGTTGTGTAGTCCGCGGATCAATTCCACCTAGTTTCTCGTTCTTACTTGTCAAAATTTAGAGCTAAAAGCGCAAAAAATTGAAGATGATAATTATTTCAAAGGCGCGGATTATATCGAACTGCGTCATGATTGAAAGTGCTTAGCCCTACTTATTAATATTTACCGCCTTAGTTTACTGCCATCAATAAACATCTCTCGTCATTAAACGATACAAGGCTACATTACACATGAGCAACAAAACTGTGTTTACGTACACCCATAATGACTAAAGATAAGGCGAACGTGCCAAATCCTGTCAAAATAAGTACAAACAATTCAGTGACTTTTGCCCACAAACTAAAAGCAACCCACTGCTGAATTGAAGGACTCATTAGCATGATAACGGTGGCCATTAATATGGCGCCAACGAATATTTTTACAACCAAGCTAAGGGTTTGTTTACTAACAAAGTAAACCCTACTTTTGTGCAAGGCCCAGTATAGTAAAGCCGCATTCATCGCAGCCGACATCGAGGTAGCCATAGCTAAACCAACATAGTCATAAGGCCAGACAAGAATTAAGTTAAACACCATATTGGCTGCCATACACCAAATCCCAAATTTCACTGGCGTTTTAGTATCTTGACGGGAGTAAAAGCCAGGTGCCAGCACCTTAACCAACATAAAACTAAGTAAGCCAAAAGAATAGGCCTGTAAGCTTGCAGCTGAGCGCGCTGCGTCCATGGGCGAAAAAGCACCCCGTTGAAAAATAGTCAGTAGCATAGGTTCAGCTAACACAAACAAGCCAGTTGCAGCAGGAATACCCAGTACACACACCATCTTAATCGCCCAATCAATGTTATTTCTAAAAGCGACGTCATCTTTAGTCACATGATTACGTGAAAGCGTAGGCAAAATAACGGTAGCAATGGCAATACCAAACAGACCCAGCGGAAATTCCAATAAGCGATCAGAAAAATACAACCACGAAATGGCACCGGTACCTAAAAAACTGGCAATAACTGTATCCATCAACAAGTTGAGTTGCCCTACTGAAACACCAAACAAAGCGGGGATCATTAAGGTTCTTACTTTAATAATATCAGGATCAGACCAGCCCCACCTTGGCCGCACCATCACGCCTGCTTTAATCAAAAATGGAATTAAAAATAGCAGTTGCGCTAAGCCACCAATAAAAACGCCCCACGCTAAGGCATAGCCAGGCTGGGAAAACTGTTCAGACAAATAAATGGCACAACTAATAATGCTGACATTTAGTAGAACTGGCGTAAAAGCGGCCGCACCAAATTTATTCAAGGTATTAAGGATGGCGCCAGCTAAACCGGCCAGAGAAATAAAGAGAATATAGGGAAACGTAATTTTCAACATAAGCGATGCCAGTTCATATTTAGCACCACCCGGTTGGCCTTCCAAATGCTCAATAAACCATCCTGAAGCAAACAAAGCCGCTAAAACGGGGGAGCCGATAACACCGAGCACTGCAACGATACTGACGATAACACCCAGAGTCCCAGAAATTTTCGCAATAAACTGCCTTAAGTGAGCCTCATCACCTGCATTTTTTACATCCGTTAAAACGGGTATAAAGGCTTGCGAAAATGCGCCTTCAACAAACAAACGACGTAAAAAATTAGGGATTTTGTTGGCTAATAAAAATACATCTGCATTTGTGCCAGCCCCCAATAAGTTAGCCACTACAGCATCACGCACTAAGCCTAAGATCCGAGAAATAAAGGTCATGACACTCACAATCACACCTGATTTCAGTAATTTTCTCGACACTTAGTGATCCCTTCTAACAAAAACGCATAGTATGCGTTAACTCCTCAGTGACAGTCTATGACTTCATAGAAATAAGCTGAAAACCAAAGCATTAAACTCCATTATCGCCACTTCAACTATCCCGCCTTCGGCCGAATATAAAATCAACAACAAACTTTGCTTATAAAACCCGCAAAAGCATTTGACATAAGGCCCTTCAATCTGGATAATCCGCACCCTTGAATTTTGACTAGAATTTTTTGGGAGTTACAACTTGGCTAACATCAAGTCTGCTAAGAAACGTGCCATTACATCGGAAAAGCGTCGCCAGCACAACGCTAGCCGTCGTTCAATGACACGTACATCTTTGAAAAAAGTAATCGCTGCTATCGCGACCGGTAATAAAGAAGCTGCACAAGCTGCATATGCTGCTGCTACACCTATTCTTGACCGCATGGCAACTAAAGGCTTAATCCACAAAAACAAAGCTGCTCGTCATAAGAGCCGTTTGTCTGCGCAAATTAAAGCCTTAGCTTAATATTTGTCGGTTATTAAGCAAAAAAAGCGCCTGAAGGCGCTTTTTTTATGTCTGTAATTAAATGGCCGTATTTTAAACCATATACTTAACCAAGCCTTTAATCCACTCAACCACTTCAACTTCTGGCTCAAGAGTTTCACAGGCATCAACTTCTAATAAATCGGCAATAGGATTACCTTGTAATTCTTCTAATAGGCTGAAGATCTGATTTCCGGCTCCACAATAGGTTTCACCATAACTACTGTCACCTAAACCGGCAACAGCAAAGGGTTTATTTGCCATAAGTGGCATTTGGTCGCGTAAATCCTGAATAAAAAACTCTAAGTTTGGTGGAACATCACCCATACCGGTTGTCGAACTCACTACGATGACACTGCTGGCTTGTTGAAAATCACTAACACTGGGATCGTTATACACCGTTGCAGAGAGACCTTCGTCTACCAAAGCCGCTTTCACTTCATCCGCCACATGCTGTGCATTGCCGTATACACTACCAACAAAAATTCCAATATTACTCATCGCGCTGTTTTTCCTCATTATCTTTGATCATTGTATTTAAGCTTGTCCGGTCAATATCCCACGCCGCTAATAAACGTGTTATATGGTCAGCAGGTTGACAATGCAAGGATAAATCACTTTGATGAACCGGATGTTTAAATTTCATTGTTAAACAACTTAAGGCTAAACCCGAAAAATCGAAATGCTGTTTCAAAAATTGATTATGTTTACCATCGCCATGGGTGGTATCACCTATAATGGGATGATTGATATGGGCCAAATGCCGTCTTATTTGATGTTTTCGCCCCGTTTTAGGTTCAACCATCAATAATGAGTATCGGGCCGAGGGGTAACGACTGACGGCAAAGGGTAACTCAAAGGTTTTCAGTCTTGTAAACGTAGTAAAAGCCGCTTGGGCGGCCTTATCTTGTTTCGCTTTTTTGTCCGCAATTTTATCCAACTGTTCTTTAAGGGCATAATCAATTTCGCCCAATTCAGGGGCATGACCGCGCGTAATAGTGATATAACGTTTTAGGATCTGCTGAGTACTAAACTGCTCTCCTAATAATCGGGCTATGTCGGGACTTAGGGCAAAAACCAGCACTCCAGAAGTGGGACGGTCTAAACGGTGAACGGGAAAAACATGTTGATTAATTTGATCCCTCACCAGCTGCAACGCAAATTCAGTTTCATGTTTATCTAACATGCTGCGGTGTACTAATAATCCTGAAGGTTTATCAATGACTACAAGGTAGTCGTCTTGGTAAATTATATTTAAATGCATGGTTTATCTATTGGTTAAAAATCTTATCAATTTGCGCCAGTACAGGTAATACCAACTCTCGACTTGAGGATTCAGAAAAGCATTGTTCGCCCATAGGGTACAAGCCCATGGTATTAGGCAATGGTTTATCTGAACGCAAATAGATGGTTAATTGTGGAATAAAGATAAATTGTAACCAATGCTCGAATGGCATTTTATCACAGGCAAAGGGCGCCGCACTTTGCAATGCCTCTAAGGACGGTTGCTGCATAGACCACAAGCCTGCTTTTCTTAATACAAATTCGAGTTGCTGCAACTGAGCTTCGACTTCTACAACACTACGTGGCATGATCACCATTCTTTTAGACTACATTTATTTAAGTGGTAACACCTTACTTTAGCGTCAAGGATAACATGAGTCGTATAAATACAATCAGCGAATTTCTGCTGCATGCTGGTACCGATTACCGAATTTTTGATATGGGCAGAGCGATACGCCCCTTATCGAGTCAAACATTTTTAGATTTTGAACTAAATCATATTTCAGCGCCCTACCCTCGCCAACAACATGCTTGGTTTGGCCTGGTGTTTTTTAATAAAGGACTCAGTCAAGAACAGTATATTTGGTTTGTGAAACTTCCTTTAGATGAACAAGGTAAGTTAATCAGTGCGGCACGTAATCAATTTTTGCACATTGTGGTAGAGGCACTTGGTGCTGAAATGGAAAAAAGTCACAATGCAAAACAGGGTTTACCAGAAAATCCATTTACCTTTGTGCCCAAGCAATCACAACTGGCCAGCTTTAATAGCCTGACGAGGCAAAAGCTCGCACTGGCCCCATCGCAATATTTGGAATTCGCAGAGCAATATTTACGTAGCCCCCAGAACACCGATTGGCAACAACTATCACTGCAAGGTATCGCTGATCTTACAGCGAAAATCAGCGAAGCGCCTACACACGATTTAGTCATTCAACAATTTTCAAATTTGGCACCCGAAGTTCAAATGGCACTTTGCGACGCCTTAGAAAATCATCCAGTAAGCACTCGCTTGGGTGAACGACTGATAGATGAGTGGCGGCGCAAAGGCAAAGAGCCTAGCTATTTAATTGCGATTCTGCGCGCCTTAAGCCAAAGTGACGACGAGGCGCAAATCACTCAATTATTAATTGATGTATTACAACAAGACAACCTCGTTACTCATGATTTGTTAATCTTAATCAGCGCTCGGCATTGGCAAAAATTACAAGATCAGCAAGTATTAACTCTATTTATCCAACGACTCTCTAGCGCGCCGATAGAATTATTTACCGGGCTATTTCGGGATTTAGTGCAAATTCCTGACTGCCGCGAAATCATGCTAAACGTACTCCGTTGGCCAGAAAAAGAACCTGCATTAGTGCTGCGTATCAGCACCCTTTTTGAGACTCAAAGCCGATGAACTTATTTGATTTGATTGTGTTATTGCTGATTGTGTTAACTGCTATTATGTTTTGGCGGTTTCGCGCAATTGCAGAAACTGCGAATCAGCATCTACATGATTATTGCGAAAGACAAAATTTGCAGCTGTTAAGTATTGCTCGAATTAAAACCAGAATAGGCAGCTATCGGGGGAAACTCGATTTGCACAGTGAATTTTCATTTGAATTTTCTGGCAATGGTGAAGACAGCTACAAGGGTGTACTGACCATGGTGGGATTAAAAGCGTTAGATTTATACACCCCAGCCTATCGAATTCAATAAGCAAGCTACTAATAACTGTCGTATGCCTTAAGCCACATACAACCTTAGGGTTTAACAACTAACACATCGCAGTCAATAGTGTTGACTAAGTTGGCTGCGGTATCGCCAAACAATCGATCCAAAATGCCATGATCTGCATTGTTACCTATCACAACTAATTCAGCATTTAGATGCGCCGCGGTATCAGGGATGGCAAAATCTGGCGTTCCCTCCACAATATGCAAGGATTGTTGCGCTAGTGCATATTGTTCCACATAGCCTTCTAATAAGGCTTGATGGTGAGTGAGTATACTTGCAGTACGTTTGAAGCGGCCTGATTTATCTAATTCAAAAGACATAGACGCCACCTCACCCCAAAAACAATCTATAACGTGCAATTGCCCTTTTAGGTGGTGCGCCATGCACTCACTCAACTTAAGTATGTCGACATTAAGCTTATGATTAATTTCACTGCGATCATCAACATCGAGGCAAGCTAATACTTCAATATCGGTATCCCACACACGTGATTTAACTATCCACACTGGTACAGAACAGTCCGCGATAAAATAGTGATCAAGACGTGAGCCAAATACACCATCAAAAAAGTGCATGCCACTACTCAATTTCAACACCAAGTCGATTTGATGTTGTTTTATCGTTTGCTCAAATTCTTCAGGGTGAAAATGTTGATGAGTAAAAAGATAACTCACCTCAATATCTAAGTTAAATTCAGCTAATAAATGGGTGAACTCGGCGATTTGCGAGCGTTGCCACTGCAGCCACAACTCAGTATTTTTAGGGTGACATTGCGCCGTATGTCGATATACCTTGATGGTTTGTAAGGTGTTGCCTAAGCAAGCGACTGTGCGTCTTAAAACAGCTAAATCGTGATGGTTATCGTCGATGATGACGAAGGCGTGTTGACACATAGGCATTGAAATGTTCCTTAATCACATTGATATTTATGCAAACGCACTAACAGTCTAGCTGATTAAAAACCACACAGGTACCCTGTTTTTAACTTTCATATTTATACGATTTTTGATACCAATTTCATGTGCAGTATTGCGCTGAAGATATGGGGGAGTTTGTTTCGGTGTAAATAAAAAAGGCGCATTATGAATGTCTATTCAAATGCGCCTCTTTACTGAATTTTGAGAGTCCCTCTCTGCTATCCATTGCAAAATCTATCCTGAAAATATCCCTATTACGCCCTTTCCATCAAGTCTCATTCTTCCTAATGAGGCACCATCCCTTGTGTGTCCTAGAATCCATTCGCCTCGTCAATCCTTTGCGAGATACCATCCTTTGCACGTCCTTTATCCTAACTTACATCCAATGCAAGCAGCCGTCCTAGCTATCCCTTCCCTAATTTACTCTCCGAGCAAATAAAGCATCCTGCTTTTCCTCATTCCATTTTTAAGTAAATACTATTACCTAACTCTTCAATCCTGAAGTTGTCCAAGTTCTTCCTTGTGTCTTCCTGACTCGTCGTGTTTCCTTGTGACGCAGTAACTATAAATCAATCCGTAAACTTTACTAGCGAGGGAAAATTTTCTTTACAAGAAATATGGCAAATAAAGGAGAGTAAAAAACAAAAGTTATTAAAAAACAATTGGTTAAAAGTACCGTATGAAAAGAGCGACTACGATTTTACGTAATGACGTACAGAGTTGTAAGAGATCTCTTACAACAAGCAGAGGAGATTGACTGGCTTAATGCTTGAAAGAACAAAAACTGAAAAATAAATAAACTAATTTATCTGTGCCTAAACATAATATGACCTTTAATTCGGCCTGCTTGGACTGCCTCAATTAAGGTATAATTGCCATCTTCGAAAAATGACAAACATTTAGGTAGTGTAACAAACATACCTACGCCTTCACTTTTTGGATCTTCAAGCATGACGCTCTCAATCGCTCCCATCAATATATGTCCAAGCCCTCTATGCTGATGGTCAGGATGAACGCCAATAAAAGACAACATGTGAAAATACTGACTTGGCATGTGTTCACGAACAACTGATTCTTTTTCAAGCATTTGTTTGGTGCCCATAAAACCCGCTGTGAGCAGCATTTTTAAACGCCAATGCCAAAACCGATTTGAACC
Organism: Paraglaciecola sp.; assembly: GCF_030730205.1. Taxonomy (GTDB): domain Bacteria; phylum Pseudomonadota; class Gammaproteobacteria; order Enterobacterales; family Alteromonadaceae; genus Paraglaciecola. Next base: position 10,634 of record NZ_JANQVQ010000197.1, on the reverse strand, counting down.
TACAGAAGTACTCGGTAAGTTTAAGCATGCCACCGCCACTAATCGGTCTTCATCAAACAACCCAATCATCGGCTGCTTAGCTTGCCAAAACGCATTTAACTCTTCACGTATCGCAGAGCGCAAGCGGGATTCATAACCCTCTTTTTCAACTTCAAAAATATCAATAAATAGAGGGTCGTCATGGTAGGCTAAGTAGAGTATCGAGGCGGCTATTTTCAAATCTTCTGCAGTTAAATAAATTGCTTTTATTTTGCTATTATCAGTCACTTGAGCCTCACAGATACAATCATTGACAAAATCCTTGTGATTTTTAACTACTGTATCCTAAGCGAATATACTTGTTAACTGATTCGTTAACATTTTATTAATAATTAGACTCGACACTGAATAAAATAGCCGTTTATTCTTAATATTTACTAAGAAGCAATGTGTTATAGAATAATTTAATACTCTGTTTGTCGCTTATATGGGCTCAATCACACTATTTTCATACCGAGCGGCAGTTACCCAATAACCTGAGGAGATAACGAATGGAACAATATCATACCGCGATGAGTGAGCTTTTTGCTCAACTAGGCTTACCGAATGAAGCCAACGACATGCAGGCGTTTATTAAAAACCATGCAGGTTTGGCAGCAAACACCAAAATTGAAAGTGCTGGGTTTTGGACTCCAGCGCAAGCAGCATTTTTAAAAACAGCTTTGGCTGAAGACGGTGAGTGGGCCGAAGTTATCGACCAACTCAGCAATGCTTTAAGATAGCCTTGTATCAAACAGGGTGAATGGTTAATTAACCGAGGCCGCTATCAATTTATACGCAGTGTCTCCCCACCCTGCGAGTTCTCCATTTTTAAAGATGAGTGGCGTACACTCGTCTTTTGTTGTGACTCCATCGCCCTCTAAACGTTGAGTGCGAAAGTATAGTACTTGGTAGGTATTACCTTTATTTTCATAATACTCATTAAAATCTGGTGTTCCCATTCGCGAAGTGACTTCTTTAAACGAAAGAAGCGGTGACAACGCATTAATCCCACGACGATTCTTTTGTTCTTTGTCTTGCCAATCAGACTGATAAGCATGATCACTATCGCCATCAACTGAAATAACACAACCACTTAAAGCAAGTGACGTCCCTAACATCGCCGCGAATACTAGCTTACGCATGAATATCTCCCATTTTTATCATTAATTAGTGTTTTAAATTGCTGGAATATAGAATAATTAAGCCAACCAGAGGCCTCTATTCAAAAATGAAGCCATAACGTTAAGTTATTGAATTTAAATAATTAACTGTAAAAATAGACGATTTATTTTGGTATTCAATAGCGAAAACGCTAACTTTTTAAGGAGATTAACCAATAATGCACAGTTCAAACCACGCCTTAGCTGCATGTCAAAAAATACACCGTTTAGGTAAAACGCCTACCGTGGCATTGGTTCGTCAATATTCAAGTCAATCATTAACCATCCCAGAAATAGTCAAAGCCATACAAATGTGGAAAAACAACCCCAAAATAGTAATAGAAGAGCCTAAAGAAACTAAATTAAGCGCCCCAGATAACCTAGAAGAGCGCGTAAAAATGTTAGAAAAACACGTAGTTGAGCTAAGTAATAAATTAGACAGCCTAATGCGCGCGGCCAATTAATCGGAGTTCACAATAATGACGGGGTCGATTGACAATAAAAATTGGGCGAGGTTTGGAGCAATCACTTTTTTGGCCTCCATTCCTACTTGTTCTAATACCACCTCTCCGGTTTGATTATTCACGCACAGAATTTCGTCTTCCTCGTCGGTTAGGCCAAAAAATAGGGTTTCGCTTTGCTTTAAGCGCCTTTTCATTAGAATGTGACCAATTAAGTTTTGTTGAAGACGCTCAAAATCCGCTTCGTTCCACACTTGGATTAATTCTAATGGCCCAAAATGATGTTGCGCGGCTAAGTTATCACTCCAATAACATTGATAGAAACTTTTAATGCTAGGGTGCACTATTATATTTAGCGCTTTTTCGAAGTCTGACCAATCATTTTCTTGACTCTGACGCACTGGTTGCCAATTTACGTTGCCACCGTTACCGGCTTGATCTAGGTAGCACGCCGAAGGCCATTCTGGGTCAAACTCAATCAATAACGCCGATTTATCGCTTTGGGCTTTTTGCAATAGTCGATGAATAAAACCATCTATTGCATCACTTACTTCTTGGGACATCACGTTTCTCTGCATTAAATCCAATATAACGAACAAAATAACCGATCCACATGTTCTAGTCATTTCTGATGTACGCTAAACTACTAAATACTTTGCAAACAATGATTTAAGAGTACATATATGGCGAGTAGCGCTGATAAAACTGCTATTTTAAGCAATTTGAGTCTTGGTAAAATAACCGAATACCAAGAAAATTATGCCCCAGAGCTGTTACAAGGTGTGCCTCGAAGTCTTAATCGAGAAGAGATTCAGCTTAACCATGACTTGCCCTTTACTGGCGTTGATCGATGGACAGGCTATGAGTTGTCATGGCTCAATCCCAAAGGCAAACCCCAGATTGCAATTCTACAGTGTGAGGTACCAGCGTCATCCTCTCATTTGATTGAGTCCAAATCATTTAAGTTATATTTAAACAGCTTTAACCAAAGCCATTTTGATTCATTAGAACAGGTCCAGCGCACGATCCAACAAGACTTATCGTTGTGCGCCAACGAACAAGTTATGGTTAAACTGGTTAGCCCGAGAGAATTTAACACCTTAGTGATGTCGCCTTTGCATGCTCATTCCATAGACGCGTTAGACATCGAAATTAACGAATACCAGCTAAACCCTGCTTTATTAGCTGTAGAAGAGCAATGGATAGAAGAAACCCTTTGTAGCGATTTATTAAAATCAAATTGTTTGATTACCAATCAGCCCGATTGGGGTAGCGTATTGATCCGCTACGCAGGAAAAAAAATACATCATGAATCTTTACTCAGGTATTTAATTTCATTCAGAAAACATAACGAATTTCATGAACAATGTGTAGAAAGGATTTTTTGTGACATTATGCAACACTGCTCACCACAACATTTAACGGTTTATGCGCGCTATACTCGTCGAGGAGGCTTGGACATCAATCCATTTCGCAGCAACTTTGAGCAGATTTATCCCGAGTTTAGATTAGCTCGACAGTAGCCAAATAAGGCAACGCTTAGCGCCATCGTTTACACAACGATGACTCAGAATAACAGAGAACGAAATATGCATAGTATTCAACTAAACCCCTTAGGATCGATGAGCCAATTGTCACAGATAGAAGTTGATTCATTAAGTAAATCAGCCGATGGAGACCTCTATCACGTATTCAGAAATTGTTGTTTAGCGGTACTGTATAGTGGTGCTGAAATTGACAACTGTGAAAATATTTTTGAGCCTCACCGTGACTTTGACATAAGACTTATCGGTAGAGAGCGTGGCGTTAAAATTGAGTTAATTAACCCACCAGCCCTCGCCTTTGTGGATGGCAAACTCATCAAAGGTGTGCACGAACATATTTTTGCTGTTCTTAGAGATTTACTGCACATAGGTGCGAAGTATGCACTTACCTCATCGCTTGGAAAATTAGACAGTCACGTCTTAACCAATTCCGTATTCGATATGCTCAGACATGCTCAAGTACTAAAAAATACCGCAGAACTCAATTTGGTTGTGTGTTGGGGCGGGCATTCAATAGGCGAAATTGAATATCAATATACCAAAGAAGTGGGCTACCAATTAGGCTTGCGAGAACTCAATATTTGTACCGGTTGTGGACCTGGTGCGATGAAGGGACCGATGAAAGGTGCCACCATCGGCCATGCCAAACAACGTTATAAGAACGGTCGGTACCTTGGCATTACCGAGCCCAGCATTATTGCCGCTGAACCGCCTAATGCCATCGTGAATGAGCTTGTGATTATGCCTGACATCGAAAAGCGCCTAGAGGCCTTTGTTAGAATGGCGCATGCCATTGTTATTTTCCCTGGCGGCGCGGGCACCGCTGAAGAATTATTATATTTAATTGGTATTATGCTGAATCCACAAAACAAAGATCAGGTACTGCCCATTATCTTAACAGGGCCAGAGCAAAGTAAGGGGTATTTTGAGGCACTCGACAACTTTATTGGTTTAACCTTAGGCAAAGAGGCACAAGATCTTTACGAAATTATCGTCGGCGATGCGGCGTTGGTTGCCAGCACCATTAAACAAAAACAAAGCGTCGTAAAAAATTATCGAAAAGAAAAAGGCGATTCTTTTGACTATAACTGGTCATTAAAAATTTCACCTGAGTTTCAATTACCCTTCGTTCCGAATCATGAAAACATGTCAGGCTTGAATTTACATTTTGAGCAACCGAAGGCTGAACTAGCAGCATCCTTACGTAAAGCGTTTTCAGGCATTGTGGCCGGCAATGTGAAAGCTGAAGGGGTAAAACTTATTCGAGAAAAAGGGCCATTCTTATTACACGGCGACTCCGAAATGATGGAAGTAATGGATACCTTACTTGAATCCTTTGTAAAACAACAACGTATGAAATTACCAGGTTCAGAATATCAACCTTGTTATAAAGTCGTGAAGTAAACCACAAATAAGACTAAGGTAGATTCACAAATTTTTACGCTTAAGCGTTACCTGTTTAAAGCGAAATAAAATATAATTTCTAAGATCACAATGACTAAGTTAGATAAAAATGAATAATAAAATAGCTATAAGAATTGGTATCGGTGTGTTGTTGTATGGATTTTTTGTGGTGGCAGTGCTTCTATTTTATCCAGATAAACCAGAAGACATGGATTGGAAAGATCGTGAAGAATACAACAAGATCCAAATCGCAAAGATTGAACTGGGCCTAAATAAACAAGACATTCTAGCCTTACTAGGGAACCCCGATATCACTGAAGCCAAAAGATTAGCTGACAAAGAGATGCAGGTGATGTTTTATCGTACCCAACATAAACAAGCCGATGGCATTACGACTCAAGATGAATGCACCCCACTGTTATTTGTGGATGGGCAATTAATCGCTTGGGGAGACAGCGCTTACCAAAGTTATATCGATGGATGAGTTAAATTACTCATCCCTTTTTAACTTATATCAACAACTCGAACAAATAAGCACCGAGTTGGACAATCCACCATTTCAAGCCACACTTACCAGCAAATTAGCTGTTTTTACCAATCAATTTTTATTGTTTGCTAAAAAACACCCTGACGTGTTTAGCGCTCAGCCCCACCTATATAAATCGCAGTTTTCCCCTAAAGTAAACGTGATGTTTAATACCTTGGTCTACTTAAGTGTAATAGCAGGCCGCAATAAACTCGATGAAACCGTTCTACAGCAACTGTTAATTGCAGCCATCTGCGTAAGCTCTAGCGCTGACTCGCCTCAGGCATCTAACAACAAAACCGAGCTTAAAACCAGTTTACTGCATGCACAGTTAACCTTGTTTGCTGCTTCTCGCTGGAAGTTATGCCGCCGTATGTTAGTAGTAAAAGAATATGCTTTAAGATACTTACACAAAAATTCTAACAAACTGGCTAAACTAGATACCCTACAATCCTTGCTATTTATTGCCGTCAAACTCGCTAGCTTGACCCGAAATAACGGAAAAACAGCGCCTTTAAGTTTTGCGCACGCTCTTAAAAAAATATGTCTAGACGCCCCGCAGCATTGGTACGCCCTACTCAGGCCCTTGATGTTCTATCCATCACTAATACCGCCGGGCTCTACTTTAAAAGATCAACATGACGACCTACAGCTTTGTCTCGCGATCCAGTCTGAAAAAACAATTATTTACCCACTTTCAAATGCCAACGACACCATCAAGCAAATAGCAATTCGAATAATAGAAACAGCAAAAGTGAAACAGGTTTTTTCAGTGCAAAAACTGCCTAACATTAATAAGTTAGATGAGTATTGGGGGCCCAAATTTCAACAAATCAAAGCGGCTAAATCTGAAAGCATAAGCCTTTGGAATAAAAAGACCAGCCTAAGCTCTGTACCATCAAGCTTAGTCGCCATTCAGCTTGAACTGAATACACCTCAACCTAATGTGGATAAAATTGTCGCGATACTGGAAAAAGAACAAGCTTTTTCCACGCAGTTGCAACACATTGCAAGTGCCAATAGTCGGCTTATGTTACCTGTCGTTAGCTCTCGCCATGGGCTATTGATGAATGGCTTTGATCGCTCATATCAAAGCTTACTGCAGCACAGTTTATTGTCTCGTTTAACGCAAGAAACCTTTCCTCTGCAAAATAGATTAGCTAACTTTACGCAGTTGTTTTGCTTTACGGCAGATGAAATCTCAAAACGTCTTGCAAGTAAAGCTTCCGACTTAGCTTCTACGGTTTGTCTATTCGCTTTATCGTATTTTTTTATTTCGCCAATGATCAGAACTCGGCACATGTGGCAACCAATCCCAGTAGAGCATTACAAACTCAGTCACCTTTTTGCACTTGAACATCCAGAGCAGTTCAAGCAATTTCCGGTAAAGTTGGCCCAAGCATGGCAACAACCTAAACAGGTAATTATTGCCTTAAAGCAGCTATCGATGGGCGATAGCCACATAGGCGCTTCTCAAATTTGCCTTGTTATTGGCCTAGCACTTATCGCAAGCAGAGACATTTATTTTCAAGAAAATGCGAGCTGTGAACGCACTGAATTATTTAAACAAAACGCTTTTAAACAGTTAAAATTTAGTCAAACCCTATTCGACGAATTGCTCAAAGACCTTGCATTAAAAAACCAAGTATATTGCAGCCTTAGCTTTTAAACGATTTAGTGGCAAACTAGAAAAAAATAGGGATTTGTGGTATAAACGCGCCCTAAAATTGGCTTACGCCGTAAAAATAATAAAACCCTACATCGACAACCTTTTAAAACGACAGGAACATTTATGACTAAGCAAAGAATAACCGTTATCCGTGGAGACGGTATAGGGCCAGATATTATTGATTCAGCCTTACAGGTACTTGATAAAGTAGGGTGTGATTTTGAATATGACTTCGCCGATGCAGGCTTAGTCGCCTTAGAAAATCACGGTGAGTTATTACCGCAAGAAACCTTAGATTTAATTGCCAAAAATAAAGTGGCATTAAAAGGTCCACTCACTACACCTGTGGGAGAAGGTTTCACGTCAATTAACGTTAGCTTACGTAAAAAGTTCCAGCTTTACGCTAACTTACGCCCAGTGATCTCTTTTAAAGGGACCAAAGCGCGGTATCAAGATATTGATATTGTGACTGTGCGTGAAAACACAGAAGGCATGTATTGTGGTTTAGGCCAAATAGTCTCGCCAGATGGCAGTCAAGCCGAAGCAAAGAGCGTGATCACTCGTGAAGGCGCAGAGCGCATTTTAGTTTACGCATACGAAATGGCGCGCCGCGATAAACGTAAAAAAGTCACCGCGGTACATAAAGCCAATATATTGAAATCAACGTCTGGCTTGTTCTTGAAGGTCGCCCGTGAAGTCGCACAGCGTTATCCTGATATAGAATCAAACGAAATGATCGTTGATAACACCTGTATGCAGTTAGTGATGAACCCTCACCAATTCGACGTGATCGTTACCACCAACTTATTTGGTGATATTTTATCAGACTTATGTGCTGGTTTAGTGGGTGGCTTGGGAATGGCTCCAGGCGCTAACATAGGTACTGATTGCGCAATATTCGAAGCTGTACATGGTTCAGCACCTGATATCGCTGGTAAAAACTTGGCGAATCCTACCTCTGTCATTTTAGCTTCTGTACAAATGTTAGAATATCTAAAAATGGGTGAACAGGCAGATAAGATAAGACATGCACTTAAAGATGTCATTGAGTCTGGCGACCGCACAACCCGCGATCTTGGTGGTGTACATGGCACAAGTGACTTCACTCAGGCACTATTAGAACGTCTATAAACAACAAGAAGGTGCTGGATGATTATTCCAGCACCTGAGCTTTTTCAGAAAAATTTTACCCTACTTTCTTTACCAATCACTAAGTCTGGACTACTTTTTCTTTGATGCATTCGCATCCTAATGGAAATATGAATAAGGACTCGTTATGAAAAAGATCATTCCCCTTCTACTGTTATCCAGCACGTTTTTATTTTCAATCTCACCGCTAGTTTTAGCTGACTCTGTTGTAGACAAAACCAAAGCGATGCAAATGAAAATGCAGAAAATTAATGTTAATACCGCGTCATTAGACGAATTAACGGCATTGCCAGGTGTTGGCAAAAAGAAAGCTGCAGCAATTATTGAATATCGTGAAAAGATGGGTAAATTCACGTCACTCGACCAATTAGCTGACGTAAAAGGAATTGGCAAAAAAATGCTTGAGAAAATGAAAGACCACGTTAGTCTTTGAGACCAAAATAGCTCGGCAACTACCATTGCCGAGCTATTTTTAAAAGAATACGACTACAGCTCTAAACCTTTCAAAAAGCCCTTAAACTGCTCACCTAACTCGGGGTGGCGCAAAGCAAATTCAACATTTGCCGTCATATAACCTAACTTACTACCACAATCATGGCTACGGCCTTTCATATAGTAGGCATCAACTTGTTCGGTTTTCATGAGCGCGGCAATAGCATCGGTTAACTGAACTTCATCACCAGCACCTGGAGGAGTCAGTTCCAATAAATCCCAAATTTTACCAGAAAGCACGTAACGCCCAACCACTGCTAGGTCAGATGGTGCATCCTCTAGTGCAGGTTTTTCAACCATGTCGTAAATTTTACCGGATTCGCCAGGCTTAAGTACTAAGCCTTCTAAATCAACTACACCGTATTTACTCACATCTTCTTGAGGAACTTGCTCAACCATAATTTGACTTACACGACTGGTGTTAAATTTAGCCACCATATCAGCTAAGTTCTCTTTTTTCGGATTGTGCGTGTATTCATCAATAATGACATCAGGTAACACCACGGCAAAGGGCGCATCACCTACCATAGGGCGAGCACACAACACAGCGTGGCCTAAACCTTTCGCCACGCCTTGGCGGACGTGCATTATCGTCACGTCTTTTGGACAAATGCCCTGAACCGCTTCAAGTAACTGACGCTTAACCCGTTTTTCTAATGTGGCCTCAAGCTCAAAACTGGTATCAAAATGATTTTCGATGCTGTTTTTACTGGCATGAGTCACTAAGATAATTTCTTTTATGCCCGCGTTTATACACTCGGTTACTACGTATTGAATAAGAGGTTTATCAACAACAGGTAGCATTTCCTTGGGAATTGCTTTCGTTGCCGGCAACATTCTTGTTCCCAACCCTGCGACAGGGATAACCGCTTTTTTAACTTGACTCATTTTTTAATGTTCCTTAACTGAAAGTCCGCGTCCAATTGCATAGTAATGCAAACCGTGTTCCATCATCATCTGTGGCTCAAATAAATTACGGCCATCAAAAATCAGAGGTAAACTCAATTTACTCTTAATTAAATCAAAATCAGGCGCTCTAAATGATTGCCATTCTGTACAAATCACCAAGAAATCAGCGCCCTCTAAAGCAGCCTCTTTCGTCCCCATCAAAGATAACTCTGAACGATTACCATAAATCCGTTGAGTCTCTTCCATTGCTTCTGGATCATAGGCCTTAACCTTAGCGCCAGCAGCCCATAGTCTTTCCATCAATACGCGGCTAGAAGCCTCGCGCATATCATCCGTGTTGGGTTTAAATGACAAGCCCCACAATGCCACGGTTTTCCCAGACACATCGCCACCAAAGTGTCGAAGAATGTATTCAAATAGTTTTTCTTTTTGCGCGTAGTTAACCGCTTCAACCGCTTCTAATACTTGGGCAGTGTAACCTACGCCCTGAGCACTACGGACTAAGGCTTGCACATCTTTGGGGAAACATGACCCACCATAGCCACAGCCTGGGTAAATAAATTGATAGCCAATACGCGGGTCCGAACCGATACCTCTGCGCACGTTTTCAATGTCAGCACCAAAACGTTCAGCAAGGTTGGCCATTTCATTCATAAAACTAATTTTGGTTGCTAACATACAGTTAGCGGCATACTTGGTTAACTCGGCACTGCGAATATCCATCACGATTATTTTGTCGTGATTACGGTTAAACGGTGAATATAACTCGCGAAGTTTCTTTTCTGCTTTAGCGCTGTCTGTTCCTAAAATAATACGGTCAGGACGCATGCAGTCATTAACCGCAGCCCCTTCTTTTAAGAATTCTGGGTTTGAAACCACATCAAAAGTTTGGGTTTTACCCAATTTAGCCAATGTTTCGGATACTTTGGCTTTAACCCGGTCAGCAGTACCAACAGGAACGGTTGACTTGTTAATAATGATTTTGTGTTTATTCATATGAGTAGCAATAGTTTCTGCCACTGCCAACACATACTTTAGATCGGCCGAACCATCTTCATCAGGCGGCGTACCAACAGCAATAAAAATAACCTCTCCATGTTCAATACCGCGCGCGGCATCAGTCGTAAAATCTACACGACCCGCTTCATAGTTAGAAGTGACTAAAGGCGTTAAACCGGGCTCAAAAATAGGAATATGGCCTTGTTTTAACTTATCAACTTTAGCTTGGTCTACGTCGATACACACCACATCATGACCGACTTCTGCCATGACTGCGGCTTGCACCAAGCCAACATAACC
>NZ_JANQVQ010000196.1 GCF_030730205.1 Paraglaciecola sp. | reverse complement strand
CAATGCTTTGAAATGGGTTTAGTGACCCAATTTATCGCAAGTGGATCAGTTTTTTGTATTGCCTACGTTGGCTTAATAGTTACAGTGTTGCCATCGCTCTTGGGAACGTCCATACAGGAAGTTCTGCTTCAGTATAAGTAGCCTAATAGCATGTGATAGATAAAACCTAAGCCCTTGAAGTGACTTAGTTGTTAATGCTATAAATCAACTACAGCGTTTGGATATTAATATCAGGGTGATGTTGTAGCTCATTTTCATCGTTTTCATGGCAATTACAACTGTTTTGCTTACCTGATACCATCCGAAAATACTTCGGTTGTTTAGTTACCATCAAGACTTTCAAGTTAGGGTAACCTATTTTTTATCACTTTTGCGGGATTGCCTGCAATTATGGAGTAGGCGGGTATATCGTTTATAACCACCGAACCTGCTCCTACAATGCAGCCATCTCCAATATTTGCCATCACCAATGAACCATTGCCAAGCCAACAATTTTTTCCAATAGAAATTTTTTGAAACTCACCACCTTGATCCTTAATAGGGCTAGTCAGGTCATCAAAGTTGTGTTGTCCTTTGCCACTCATTATATGTACGCCACTGCCAATTAAGGTATTTTCGCCAATACGGCAACGGCCTATGTTACTCTGCGGCCCGATATAGACTCCCTGTTCAATTTCGGTATCAAATTGTGAAAACAAAACCATAAAAGAAATAACTGCATTTGGATGGCAATACGTAAAAGAGAACCTGTAAAATCCACTCCTTAAATAAGCCCCTGTTTTCCCGGGGATTAGCGTTAATACTTGGCTGAAAGTTGCTATTAGTGAGTCTTTATCCATCACCACAGAAAGTAGTAAATAGACCAAAGTCAACGGGCATACAATTAGTGCACTTAAAATAAAAAGGCATTGTTTTAGGACGTTTTTCATATTTTTTGTGTAGCGCTAAGTAGTTGGTTTAGTGGTTGCAATTGACCTTGCCAAGAGTAGCTTTTTGCGATTAATTGCCTTGCATTCGCACCAATGATCTTAGCTTGTTCTGGTTGGTTTATTAGCATATTAACATAGCAAATAAATTCGTTAGGAGTTGAAGCGATTAAGATATGCTCATTTGCTATGCATGAAATACCTTCCGCCCCCATTGGTGTAGAAATGACGGGTAAAGCACATGAAAACGCTTGAAGCACTTTATTTTGTACTCCTCTGGCTAAGCGAAAAGGGGCAACAAAAATATCGGCTTGGTGATAGTAAGGTAGTATGTCTTCTACAAACCCCGTTACTTCTATATTTTTATTATTACCTAGCTTTTGAATGTCAGCACTGGGATTCATTCCTGCCACAATAAACTTGGCTTTGGCATGTTTAGCTATGATTGCTGGCCAACACTCTTTTACAAACCAAATAACGGCATCTTCATTAGGCTTATAATCCATTACACCGGTGAACAAAAAAACGGGAGCAGTATTTAGGATTTTTTTATGGGGAGGGTAGAATGAAGTTGTGTCTAATCCATTACCCATAACATGGACTTTTTCACTTTTTATCACTCGTTGGTTAAAAAGATCAACTTCTGCTTGTGCTATTAGATAACAGGTATCAAAACATGCCACAATTTGCTTTTCATATTTAGATAACAGACGTTGTTCTCTGGCATAAACGATATTCATTGGAAAAGAACTGCTTTGTCTATATTGTCCCCATTTGTCAGAATCAACATCCATGAAATCCATTATAAGCAAGGGCTTGTTATTTAGGGTTTTTAATACTGAACTTTTAAAAATATACTCAGCCATGGAAGAGGCGCCACAGAGAATAGCGTCAATGTTATTAGCCAGCAAAAACTCATCAAGATATTGTTGAAGAGTACTGTCGTAAAAATTAGCAACACTCAGAGACTGATTTTTTGCCAAACCCGTTAATAAGCGCAAAGCTCTTGGTTTAAGCCGGGAAGTGGTAACGGTTTGACACAGTAATTTATTCAAAGTGTCAAAATATTCTATTTCTGTTTTATCTTCATGGGGTGAAAAAAGGTGGATTTGGTGCCCAAGTTCACTCAAATATTTAAGTTGATTAAATGTTCTGATCTTTTCCCCTTTATTTGGAGGAAAAGGAACGCGTTGCGATAAAATTACTATATTCATTAACGTGACATTGTGTTTGATTCAGGCTCTGTTTTATTAGATTAAACAATGCATATATGATTTGGTATCTTTAGCTTATATTGCATTATAGATAGAGGCAATGACATACTTCTGAATCGTTTTTTTGCTTAAGTATTAGAAAACGTTAGTCTTAGTTAAACACCAAGGAAGCAACACTTGATGTGGTATCAAAATACAAGGATAAATTAATTGATGAATTCAATTCGGTCGATGGCGGCTTGGTTTTGTCTCTTTTACGGTCTTTTTGTTGTATATGGCAGCTTTGTCCCGCTGAATTTCAATGATTTGCCTTTTGAACAGGCTCTGTCCCAATTTTTAGCCTTACCATTTTTCGATTTTACAATAGTTAATCGCTCAGATTGGTTTACTAATTATTTACTTTTTATACCCCTTACTTACGCGTTGTTGCTAATTTTTGCACTTAATAAAAAGCGAAGTAGTGTGCTGATCGCTTTGATACTTATTTTAGTGTTCTTGTTGATGCTATCAGTCACAATAGAATTTGTACAAATGTTCATTGCCGCACGCGTCTCCTCATTTAAAGACGTTTTTGCCCAATTTCTGGGCATAAAGACAGGCTATATCTTATTTTATTTCACCCATTTGAGTTTTATTACGCATTTTGAGGTGTTTCTTAAAGGTAGGCAGCAAGACAAGTGGACTGTGTATGCATTACTAGTGCTCATCATTTTTACTCTCTATAACCTGATGCCGCTTGATCTGTCTATTAGTCCTGTGGAAATTTATAAAAAATGGGCCAATGGGAAAATTAATATGATTCCTTTTAATCCCGGTCGAGATCCTATTTTACCCTACTTATTTGGAGTCATCTCTGACCTCGCTCTTTGGGGGCTCATTACCTTATTGTATTTAAAAAGTGGAAAGTACTCTGCAACAACGGTTTTCTTTCGATGTGTTTTTCTTTCTTTCGTCGTTGAAATACTGCAGCTATTTGTTTTGAGTCGATACACTGACATTACTGACGTTTTAACAGCCGGCATGGGCTCTTGGCTAGCCATCTATTTGTATTTGAAATATGGCGCGGAAAGTCTGGCTACACGAAATGCAAATACGCCTCAACCAATTTATCGTTTTTATGTAATTGAAATTTCGCTGGTATTATGGGCTCTGCTCTTAGCGGTTTTTGCTTTGTTTCCTATCGAACTTATCCAATCAAAAACTGAGTTTTTAGTTAAGTGGAATAGTTTCTTTTCTGTCCCTTTTGAAAGTTATTGGCGCGGAAGCCCTTATTCAGCAATTACCCAATTATTGCGCAAAGTATTATTAGTTTTGCCACTTGGAGTATTAATTAGCGCGTTAACCTATAAGTATCAAATCCAAAAAAAAACCGCGGTATTTTTTACTCTATTGACCGTTTTTTACATTTTGGGTTTGGAGCTGATACAGTTAGTTTTAGTTCATAAAGTGGCAGTTTTGAGTGACTTTTTATTAAATTTAACAGGGCTTTATTTAGGATTTGCTTTGTACAAAAAGCACATTAACAATGATGAACCGAAAAACGAAAATGGTGGTGTTGGTTGGTTTAAGTGCTACCGTTTATTTACAAGCCTTGCGCTCGTATTTTTCAGTTTGCTTATTATCGCAACTTTTGACAAAACCCCATATAACATCAAGGAGTTGTTCGCTGAGCACCATTTTATTGTTAGCGCATTCTTAATAACCATTACCCTATTTTTTGCATTGGGCGCTCCGCAGAAATTAGTTGATGTGCTGCTTAGTAACAAGAGTTTTAGTATTGCGTGGCTGCTACTTGCTGTCTTTTCTCATACGTTTGGGCTGTTTAATTTAATTTATTTTTCGCTGCCTTTAGAAAGTATTTACGATATTTTAGGTTTTCCAGTGTGGCACAACGTGCCAAGTTACATAGAGCTTGCTTATCGGTTTATGGGACTATATCTCTTTATCTCAGCCGCTTTTTTTTGTGTAGCAAGCCTAAATGTGGTTTCACATCTTATCGTTATTAGGGCGGCGAGCAAGCTATTGTGTATTTTTTATGCGATAGCTATTTTACCAATATGTTTCGGTATCACGGTTGTACAAGCAGGTACCGATAATATTATTGAATTACTCCCTAATAATGGTTATTCCTTTAAGTTGCTTTGGTTAGTTGCATATTTGTTTATGGTCGTTATTTTGAGCTTTAGTTGGTTCCCTCGCTATTTGCCCACTAAGAAAATTAGCTTGGTCATATTGACTTGTTTAACCATGATATCAATCCCATTAGCTTACATCCTTGTTGAGTCTGGTTTACAGGATTTTATTTACAAATACGGGCAAGGTTTTTCTGCCTTACAGTTTCTGTTGAGCCCTTCTCGAGATCAGTTACTGAATGAGTCGGCACTGATGGGAATATTTGGGCTGGTGCATTTATTTTTAATGATAGCAATTTGGGCTGTCAACTGGGCATTAGCATCAACAGGTATGTTAGACGAAACGGTGAGTAAAAAGAGCGTACTGATAGCATCCCAATAGCTGGTCACCCAGTTTAAATAGAAGATGAGAACTAACATAAGCGTTAAAATGATATTTTGTTAATTCGAAGAAGATGTGCAAAATAAGCCTCATATGGTGTAATAAGCGAATGCATCGATTCGCGACGCTGGCTTAACCTCAAAGGCATGGGTAAAGTGGTCTAAAAAGTTAATATTATGAGTGAATTAAGCTGTGATCGTATACCTAGTGATAGTGGCGTCAAATGATTAGTGTTTTAATGTTTTACGGAACATTTTTAGTCTGCAGTGCCTTAGCAGTAAGAACCTCTGTTGTGTTTCTCTTTGTATTGTACCAAGGTGTTTATTTTTTTAATCCTGCAACAAAATGGTGGCGCTACAGTATTGCCGACCTCAGTTACTCGTTTTATATCGTTCTTACTTTGATCATTGTTGTAATACTCAAGAGCGAAAAAATAAAGGTCAACAATCCTTTAAAAGTACCACAGATAAGGTGGCTCTACGTTGTCGTGATACTGTATTGTCTTGCTTCTTTTTACGCTATATTGCCAATGCCTCATAAGTTCGCTATGGACGCTTTTGTGACTATCGCGGTGGTGGTATCACTTGGTTATATTCTTTGCGATACTGAAAAAGATATCGATTACCTTGTATATGGTTATCTTTATGGTGCATTTTATTTATCGTTTTATATCTTTCAGTTTGGTCGAAATCAGGGTGACAGGGTCGAAGGCGTAGGCATGGTTGATGCTCCTGACTCAAACGGGGTAGCGGCCGCTTTAGCACCCGCCATAGTGTTGTGTTTGTACTACTTTTGGGTAAATACCAGAATGCATACCAAGCTGCTATTTGCTGTTGCTGGGGTCTTTGTTGCTAATGCCTTAGTGCTAATAAATAGTCGTGGGGCATTTTTAGGCGCTGCTGCTGGTATTACAATCTTCATTTACAATATGTACTTTTCGTCGTTTCAACGTAAAAATCAAAAACTTACGGTTATTTTTATTGTAGTTTGCGGTTTAGCAGGCTCATTGGTCTTAGTTGATAAAAGTTTTCTTGACCGAATGGCCACGCTTAAAACTGAAACGAAGATCAATGAAGATGATGAGTCGGGCGCTACCCGCATGGCCTATTGGGCTGCTGCTGTTGATATGTCAAAAGACTTCCCTCTAGGGGCTGGCGCCTCAGGGTTTAACTACTATTCACCAGTTTATATCCCTCAAAACATAAATACAGGAAGAAGTCGTAATCGTTCAGTACATTCTACTTGGTTTGAGACCTTGAGCGAGATAGGTTATCCCGGTATTTTTGCTTTCTTAATGATGTTGTGGGCCTCCTTTAGAACCGCTCGTATTGCCAAAAGAAAAGTAAAAGAAGCAAAAAATGTTGACGTGTATTTTAAGATTATTGCGATTCAAAGTGCGCTTATTAGTTTTGTGGTGGCAATGTCTTTTTTAAATAGACTTAGAGCTGAGGTTTTGTATTGGCTGATACTTTATACTGCGTGTATTTATAATATTTATGTTTTAAAACCAGAAAAACTCAAACTTGCGTCTAAAAAAATACTCGGTAATAACGACAAATGAAAACGGACAATTTTTGTAGTGTTGTTTTTACGCTTTTTATTAGGCGAAATTAATGCTGCTCTATTGAAGGTTATTTTAATTGCAAGCCAGCATATTTAAGCAGTGACTTTAAAATTAACATGGTGGTTGGAGAGATCATGTGCGGGAAATTAAATGACTAAATTGCGCTTGCTCGAACTAGATGGATTACGCGGATTGGCGGCCCTTGTAGTGGTTTTCTATCATTTATTTTTTCAATACAACAGAAATTACGGTCACAGCTTTCCTATTCCGGATTTTTTTCAATATGGTTATTATGGCGTTCATTTGTTTTTTATGGTCAGTGGTTTTGTTATTTTTTGGACCTTAACGAATTGTAAGCGACCTTTTGATTTTATCTGGTCGCGATTCAGTCGTCTTTACCCTGTTTATTGGGCTGCAGTAATGATTACTTTTTCAGTCGTTGCTGTAATTGGCCTCGAAGGCCGCGAGAGTGATTGGTTTGATATGTTAGTTAACTTAACTATGCTGCAAGGATACTTAGGTGTGCCCCATGTCGACGGCGTTTACTGGACACTTACCCTTGAATTAGCATTCTATTTTTGGATGTTTGTTTTTCTGGTTTCTGGTCAACTTCGTAGAATTGAATACTGGTTATGTGGCTGGGTTAGCATCGCAGCGTTGCTAACCTACTATAAATTTTCGGTGCCGATATCTGGGAATGTAATGAACTTTTTTTTACTGAAATACGTTGAGCTTTTTGTCGCGGGAATTTGTTTTTATAAAATTTGGAGTAAAGAAGCCAGTTTGATAACGTATCTTCTGATAAGTCTAACCGTTGTATCACTGGCTGCAGAATATCCAAGCCACATTGTTTTAGGTTTGCTCGGTCTATACTGCCTGTTTTATTTAGCTGTCACTTCTCGTTTGTCTATTTTAGCATCAAAAGTATTTACCTTTTTTGGTGTTATTTCATATTCCTTATATTTAATACATCAAAATATTGGTTATGCGTTAATCAATTATGCTTATGCAGTTGAGTTACCTATGGCACTGGCTATGCCAGTGGTGTTATTAACGTGTATTGTATTGGCGACTTTACTAAATAAATTAATTGAAGTGCCTGGCTCCCGATATTTAAGAGTGCTCTACAATAATAGTGAGCGTTTGCAACGTGTTGCAAACTGGTTGCAGCGGCAACCTGCCAGCTCGCCTCAGTAAAATAGGAATAGCGCAGACCTTATGCAATACAGGCGAGAAATAGATGGACTAAGGGCGTTGGCCATATTGCCGGTGTTATTTTTTCATTCAGGTTTACCGGGTTTAAGTGGTGGCTACATTGGTGTTGATGTTTTTTTTGTCATAAGTGGGTACTTAATCACCTCCATAATAGTGGAAGATGTGCGTAAAAAATCCTTCTCTATTGTGACTTTTTATGAAAGACGGGCTCGACGCATATTACCTGCTTTGTTTATCGTTATTATCGCAACTTCGATTGCTTTCCCGATTGTTACAACTCATCCTGATCTACTGAGCAGTTATGGCAATAGCCTCTTGTCTGTGTCCTTGTTCGTATCAAATATTTGGTTTTGGACACAGTCTGGCTATTTTGGCGATGTATCAGAAACTACACCGATGTTACACACTTGGAGTTTGTCGGTAGAAGAGCAGTTTTATATAGTTTTTCCTATTTGTGTTGCATTATTGTTTAGGTTTGGACGCAAGCCTTTTACCTTATTTTTAGTATTCTGCATCTTATTGAGCTTAGGCGTGGCTGAGTGGGGTTGGCGCAACTCGAGTGTTGCTAATTTTTATTTAATACCCTCTCGTGCTTGGGAACTATTATTTGGCTCAGTGGCTGCGCTGGTTTATCAGCGTGCTTGGTTTAGCCGCGTATCATCGATGAATAAGAACATACTGTCTTTACTCGGGCTTTTTATTGTTATGGCCTGTAATGTTTATTTCGATGTCACTACACCTCACCCCAGCTTATTGACAGTATTTCCAGTTGTTGGTGTGGTACTTATTATTTTGTTTGCAAGCGCTGAAAATGCAGCGGGTAAGCTGTTGTCACATAAGTTTTTGGTCGGAGTCGGATTGATAAGTTACAGCCTGTATTTGTGGCACCAACCTATTTTGTCTTTAGCAAGAATGCAATTTGGTGAGGAACTGTCACTTTCATTCATTTTGCTTGTTATGCCTATTATATTTTGCCTTAGTTATATCAGCTGGAAATATGTTGAAAATCCATTCAGAAATAAACAAACATTTACTCGAGCTAGAATTTTTAAATTTAGTTTAGCGGGCACATTTTGCGTTATTATGATTGGCGCAGTATTTAGTGCTAATATGTTGATTCAAAAAGAAATTTATCCAGAAAACATGGCTAGATTTACTTTACTCAGCCAACTGAACGATGATTCAGCTAAAAATATGGTTAACTCAGAATGCCTAATTTGGAATGAGACCTTCAGTGCTGATTTTATAAGCCGTTTTGAAGGTTGCGCAAACATCCATGGCAAGGCGACGGTTATACTTGGTGGAAGCCACGGAATGGACCTGTACAATGCGATTGCCAGAAATCTAGAGGGGCAATTTGTTGTCAGTGTTTCAAGAGGTTTTTGTCGAGCACACAGTATGGTTGATGGCAGTCGTCCACCACATAGATGTCAATATCAAGATTTTTTGACTTTTATGGATAAACATAAAAATGCCATAAATAGTGTTTTGTATACCCAAACGCCTGATCGCTTGTTTACTAAATCTATTTATGAAGCCTCAGAAAGTGACGTGCATGAGTCGTCGATCAACGAGGTGGTTGCTTACTTTACCAAGGTTCAAAAAAAATATGCAGTACCGGTCTACATTGTTGGTATGTTTCCGCCATTGACAACTGATCCCGAATTTTTTGATTACTCGATTAGTTTAGAAGAGCAAATTACTCGTTATATCTCGCCAAACGCCATTAAGATGTCGGTATTTCTTGAACGTATTTTTGAAAAAAAATTAGAGGCAAGCGCTGTCGGCTTTATATCTAAAATAGACGCATTTAATATTGATTATCCACAGGGGATCCTAATTGACAACAAACTTATTTATTCGGACAAGCGGCATCTAAATCAGTTTGGCGAACAAGTAATGGGACAGCGGTTTATTGCATATATTAAGAAACAAGGATTAGATATATTCTGATTTATTGAAGAGAACGACTCGATTTTGATACGTCAGAGCCAACCATATATTATGGAATTTTTGGATGATTTCATCATATTTAATAGAGTATTTCGAGCTTGTTATCATCAATTTACTAGGAAATCACATTATGGATAAACCCCGAAGTATTCCTGCTTTAACCTCAATTAGAGGTTTCGCTGCTTTGATAGTATTGTTTATGCATATTCATGAAACGTTTAGAAATGATCTCCCATGGTTTAGTATATTCAAAAATGGGGCGCTTGGTGTTGACCTGTTTTTTGTGTTAAGCGGCTTCATTTTGGCTTACGTTTATGCAGATACTACAATTGAGCGTCGGAATTTTTTAGGTTTCTACAACAAATTTATAAAATCTCGTTTAGCACGAATATATCCTTTACATTTCTTTACTCTGTTATTTACCTTATGTCTCGTTTTAGTGATACCGCATTTTTACGAGCGTTCGCCTCAGTTTTACACTGGTTTATCATTCATTCTCAACCTATTTTTAATACAGAATTGGGGCTTCATCGATATATCTTGGAATATAGTCTCATGGTCAATAAGTGCTGAATTTTTCATGTATTTGCTATTTCCGTTTATGTTGTATTTTAAAAATTTGGTCAACAGTCAATTTAAAGTACTAACTTTAGCGATATTTATTTTTATCATACACCACATTTTTATTTTTACTCTGAATTGGACTAATTATGGGGGGATGTCATTGGGAGGGATGGTCCGCGTGTTTTTTGAATTTTCTTTAGGTTTTCTACTTTTTTATTTAAGGGCGGGTTTTTATACCATCTTTATAAATTTTAAAGATAATCTTGGTTTATTGTTAGTTCTGTTACTTTTAATCAGTGTTTTTTTTAAAGAGGTATGGTTGTTATTTTTGCCCTCTGTGGCGTTTTTTATTCTCCATTTAGGTGTTTTCGACAGCAGTACATCACGATTTTTGTCAAATAAGCCTTTGGTGTACCTTGGAAATATTTCATTTTCTTTGTATATGTGGCACTGGTTGGTTATACAAGTTTATAATGCTCTCAAAACCAATGTCTTTCAGTTTGACCATTCTCAAACGAGTGAGTTTATTGCAGCCTGTTTTTTAACGATTATTTCTTTAGTTATTGCACATTATTCATTTCGATATCTAGAAGAGCCAGCTCGTAAATGGGGTAGAAAGTTTATTTAAGTTGAGTTGGAATATTTAACCATTTATTTAAATTGATTGGATAGTTGAGTATGGTTTCTTGTTTGGTTCAATATTTAAGCAAAATAATTACATCAGTTTTTCTACAGTTTGTGCGGCTAATTTTTCATAGGTTCTAGCGTAAAAGCGATGTGAACCGATGAAATGGAAGACTGAAACAATACCTTTGTGTTGCCCTGAATAAACTGGCTGCATAAAATTTTGATATTTGGGCCATGGTAATGCAAACGAGTTAGTTAGCTTGGATATCATTACATTTGATGAGAATTGCTCTGAGCCCCATTCATTCCATTTTTTGTCGCCTAAGAGCGACTGCATTTCGTTTGAAAAAGCGACCAAGTCTTGCATGACCACTTGTCCTTTAGGGAAGCCTGTGAAAGCAGAGCAAACCCTGAGGTAGTAGGGGAGTTCAAAGCTCTTTAAGGTATGTAAGTGGCGTTCACCTAAAAACTGAACATGCTCATTGCCAAAACTTGTCGCATAGGCCGCGGTATATTCTGTAGGCACTTTATTACTCCATCTCGGGTTGCCTATTGAAAAAGCTTGATTCGCTTTTACTGCGCTATATACATCGTCTATGGGCCCACAGGTTATGGTATCTGTATCAACTTGTATCACATATTTATCTTGCGAGCGCTTCATTATATAAGTGAGTCTTTCCCACGTACCACCGCTGGGCAATTCACCTAATTCAATGCTGTTGATATGAATGATTTTAACACCGGGTAAATGCCAATTTAACAGCTCATAATCTTCAGCGTTTAGGCTACCGTCATCAATAAGTTCAACAAGGGTTTCATTGCTAAAATACTTAATAAAAGACTTTATTGCCAAGAGGGTCATATCCATAGCGTTATGATAAACCTGTGACACTACTACAACATCAGCATCTTTAGGCAGCGCAATGGGAGGTGTATTACGAACCCTTTGAGCAACAGCTGCAAACCGTTTTTTGTTTAATCGGCTTTGTAATCGTTCGAATATTTTCATGTCACGCTCTCTTTGTCATTTTCATGCGCTTTGCCCAAGGGCAGCAAAGATTTTGTACTCTAGCGGCTAATTAGTTGCTGTGGATAGATAGTAACCTAGCGTGATTTTCGCTTCATTAAAAAAAAGCCCAAAACAATTAATACAATGGGTAGAGGCCACTTTAGTGCATACGCTATTTTTTCAAAATAGTATTTTTTGGTAAAAAAATGTTGTACCCCATTCCATTCTTTGAAGGGTTTTTGGTAAATTTTTTGTAATAAATCTACGTCGGCCTTTCTATGTCCTGCTTGATAATACCAGTCGGTAATCAAAGCAGGCTGCTCGCGAATTTCGTTCAGTGTGTAGGGTAATGCCACACCGTAATCCGGATCGTAAATTAATGTTTGATTAGCAGAAGTTTGTGCAGCCACCACCACATGTTCAGGAAAAGAGATGATCTGATTTTTTATACTATATTCATCCAGAATTTGTGACATTACCATTGAAGCATCACCACAAATACCTACCCCTCTTTTTATACTGCGTTGATAATCTGTGTAGTGGTATTTTTCAAATTCGGGTATGCCAGAAAATTTTCCCATAAAGTAGAGGAAGTAGTTTTCCCAGATGGGGATCAACTGATGAAAGCGGTTATTGTCGGGTTCTCGATACCAATGAATATGAACCAAGCTATCTGATACTACTTGGGTCACTCTTTGAGAAAATGCTTCATCTGTTTCTAGAGGCTTCTTTTGCAACTGTTTGAGAGCATCTTCATAAGCAACTCTTTTTTCATTTGTAAAACGTGTTTGTAAGGTGCTTAATTCGTC
>NZ_JANQVQ010000195.1 GCF_030730205.1 Paraglaciecola sp. | reverse complement strand
GTACTGCTAGGGACAAACCTACGCTTCGCTCCGGTTTGCCCCAGAGCACGGCGTTCTGCTAACTCCTAAAAGCGGACTTAAAAGCCTTAATGTTGGAATGTCTGCAATTGGCACATTGTGACGATTCAAAGAGCAATTTGGTACTGAATTGAATTACTCGTTTAGCTTGTGATGAATATCGTCATATTCTGCGATCATCTTTGCCAGTTTCTCAAACTTTTCATCTTCTAGCGTGCCAGGCTCAGCTTCAAGCAGTTGCTCAATTGCTTCTAAAGCAGCTTCATATTCTTGATCGTTTTTTATAGCTGTGTCGATTGTCATCTTGTTACCTAATAATGCTCTGAGGGACCGCCTGGCATCCTCAATCACTCGGCAGTTCCAAGGCTTACCACACGAGTTAAATTTCCTGCAGCAGAGATCTGCTCGTCAGTTAATGTTTGGTCGCTATGCTTTGTCATTCTGATTTCAGAGTGATCTTTATCCATCGCACAAACCAGTATATCCCCAACGGTAAATCCTAGTTCAGCACAAAGCGCATCTGGGACAGGAATAAGGTTATCCTTGGTGATTTCAACGGTATAACTCATGGCATCCCTTATCTAAAAAAGAACAAGCATTTTGCTTTGATTAGCTCGATTGGCATAGCTTGATAAAGAAAAAGGCCAATCAATTCGACCGGCCATTCCCGTGTTCCCGGTGGTCTGCAGGTTGCAGTGATATGCCAGGACCCTCAACCGAAATACTAGGCGCATTTACCGCTTAAATCAATTATGTGTGAGTTTTTGAGCTTATTTGGCTAATGGTAAATCCGCCCACTTAGTTGTGTATTGCGGCGATAGCATCGCGCGCTTCATACTCCATGCTTGCGATGCGCCTTGGCTTGCAAACCACACCTTGCTGCCCGTTTTGGCATTGATGGTATCAATCACCGTCATCAGCGCTTTGCTCTGATATGCGGGAGGCGTTGGCTCAAATAAATCAACTTGATATACGCCTTCATCATAAAAATCAGCGAGCATGACACCTGCTTTGGCGTAGCGGTATCCGTCTTTCCAGATTTTATCTAGCAGCTTGCTGGCCACAGCTAAAAAATCCCGCGTGTCAGCCGAGGGATGTGTCAGGGCGGTGGTGATGCTATTGCCGTAGTATGGATCTCGTTGCCGGTCGCTAAACGGACTGGTACGGATAAACACCGTTAATTGCTTGGCTTGCTGCTTTTCTTTACGCAGTTTCTGGCAGGCTCTGCTGATGTATTCGGCTATAGCTTCGTGCATCAAATGTTTTGAGGTGATGCGCTCGCCAAAGGCCCGGGAGCTGACAATTTGTTTTTTGGTGGGTGCTACATGCTCTAGCGTCAGGCACGACTCGCCATTAAGCTCTGCTACGATGCGTGATTCAACCACAGAGCATTGCTGCTTGATAAATGAGGGGCTGGCATCAGCCAAATCCAGAACAGTGTGAATACCTAGTTTGTTGAGCCTTGCAGAGAGTTTACTACCAATCCCCCAGACTTCGCCAACAGGTAACAGTGCCATAAGTTTACGTTGCCGGGTTTTATCTGTTAAATCGACCACGCCACCCGCCTTATGCCATTTCTTTGCAGCATAGTTGGCCAGCTTGGCCAGGGTTTTGGTGGGAGCTATGCCAACACAAACCGTGATGCCAATGTTTTGCTGAATAGTATTTCGTACAGATTGCCCAAATGCCGTTAAATCGACGCAATGTGATACGCCGGCCAAATCAAGGAACGCTTCATCAATCGAATAGACTTCAACTGCCGGAGCTAACATTTCCAGTGTGCTCATCACCCGGGCAGAGATATCGGCATAAAGTGCATAATTCGATGAATAAGCGAGTAAGGTGCCGTCTTCAAAAAGTTGTTTTAATTCAAAGGCTGGCACACCCATTTTAATGCCCAGGGCCTTTGCCTCTTTCGAACGCGCAACCACGCAACCATCGTTATTGGAGAGCACGACAATAGGTCGACCTTTCAAATCAGGACGAAATAGCGTTTCACAGCTGGCGTAAAAGTTGTTGCAGTCAACCAGGGCAAAACACGGGCTCATCAATACACCATTTTGCGAACCACACTGACCACTACACCAAAGACCTCAAACTCATCCTGCTCGGTGAGGGGAATCGGCTGATACGCCTTATTATGGGGTAGCAGCCGCTTAACCGGCTTAAGGCATAGCTCCTTTACGGTAAATTCACGGTTCAAAGCGGCTATAATTATACTGCCATGAACGGCGTTCACAGAGCGGTCTACCACCAAGACATCGCCATCCAATATCCCTTTATCCTTCATTGAATCGCCACTTACTCTGACCAGAAAGGTAGCAGCAGGATGGCGAATGCAGAGTTCATTTAAATCCAGTGTTTGTTCAACATAATCCTGCGCCGGAGAAGGAAAGCCGGCTGAAATTAAATCGCCATATAACGGTAAAAATGCAGGCTGATTAAGCTCAGCCTGCCCGAGTATTTCTACTGACATCTCAACACTCAAATGCTGTATATATATACAGTATAGCGAGTTTTGATTTTATTTGAAGCAGCTGCGCCGAAAAATTCGACCTAACTGGAAATTTCAAACCAAAATGCTACATTTATTTCACATTGATAATGTGAGAGGCGAAAGATGGAAGAGCGGTTGGTAGATGAGCATCAGTTCAAAGATATTCTTGCTACCTGGCATGGGGTGGGCAGAAGTTTGTTAACCCTTCCAAAAATTAGCCGGTTTAAGACAGGTATCAGGATCAGCGTGGTGAGCATCGATAATACCGTTCAGTATATCTATGAGCAGCATTTTAAGTCCTATCGCGAGGTGCTTCTCTGGTACGGACAGATCCTGGATAAAATGGGTATCTGAAGGTTTAAAAGAATATATACGTATCAGCTGACGTATATCTAAGGCAACTCAGTCTTCAGAAGGTGCTTCGTTCTGTTCACGAATAAACGCGAAGACGCGTTGCTGCTGTTCTGATGTTAGCTTGTGATAGGACAATAACAGCTCTGCAATCTCCTCGGATTCACAATAGAAATATGCGACTGGAACGTCGAGCTCCGCGGCAATTCTTTTTGCCGTATCAAAGTCTGGAATGTGCCTGCCTTTCTCGTAGTGATTCATTCGACTACTCGACACATCGATGTTAAAACCGATAAGAATGCCCAACTCCGTCTGGGTGAGCCCCTTGTTTCGCCTCGCAAGCTTAAGGCGTTTAGGGAACGGGTGAGATAATTCCAAAGCATTTCCATGAGATAGAGCTTAATTCCTAGATTGTCTAATTTTGCATTCGCATAGTATACTTAGGAATCCTAAGTATTTGTTAGGGGAATGTCACATTGTCACTATCAGGAATGCAGTATGTCAGTGCGCAACACAGTTTTGGCGCTTATCAAGCGCAATGGAATTAATGAATTCACTCTCAACGAATTAAGAAGTCTCTGCAAAGGTGCAGTTAACTCCCAATCAACGAAACACTTTAATGCGATAATTTACAAGGCATTGTGGGTTCTTGAGAAAAAAGGGATTGTTGAAGCGGTAAAAGATACGTCTGATAAAAGTGAAAAATTTTACGCGCTGACAGAACAAGGCCTGAGACTTTTAGATACCATTACCCTTATCAGTGAACCACCAAAAGAGATTGTTAACCCGAAGAATCCTTTTGAAAAAGTTAGCCGACTTATTAGCGAGTACAGTGTAGCCCTCGCTGAAGCCAGTGCTGAGGCTCAGGAATATCAAGACCTATCGCTGAAATTGCCAAATTTAAAAGACTACCTAGAAGAAAAGTTCATCGATGCGAAATCTCGCGCTGCTCATTTTAAGGGCCGTCTAACCGCAGTCGAAAACCTGCTAAAGGAGAAAATCGATGCAACTTCGTCATTGGCAGGCTAGTTGTGTTGACCTGGCGTTAAATCGATTCTCTGCTGGTCAAAAACACTTCTTTGTTCTGGCTACGCCAGGTGCTGGGAAAACAGTGATGGCGGCCACTGTTGCAAAGGAGTTGTTTATTAGGGGGATGATTGATTATGTTGTCTGCTTTGCGCCGTCTATATCAGTCCTAGATGGTATGCGTTCAACATTTTCTTCGATATTAAATCGACCTATGCATGGACAACTTGGCGCTGCCGGCGGCGTTTTCAGTTATCAATATTTGGCGAGCAGTAAAACTGCGGACTGGTCATTTTTAGAAAAATACCGGGTTTTGGTGGTATTTGATGAAATTCACCATTGTTCAGGCGATGATCCTGATCTTGCAAATGCGTGGGGTCGAGAAGTTCTTTTAACGATTGGACAACATGCAAACCTGATTCTATCAATGACGGGGACGCCATGGCGCTCTGATTCAACTAAAATTTCTTTAGCAACTTATATTGATCCAGATAACACAATCAAATGCGACTATAGCTATGGTATAGCAGAGGCAATAAGAGACGGGGTATGCCGTCGGCCCATGGTCACACTTATTGATAATGATCAGCTGAAAGTTGCTAATGAGACCTATGAATCACTTAGCTCAGCCATTAAAAATTCCGAACTTAGGTATTCTGAAGTGCTTAGGAACGATGAGGCACTCATGTTTTTAATGTCTGCGGCAGTAAAACAGCTGGCAAGGGCTCGGCTTGAACATGAAAATGCCGGGGGGCTGGTCGTTGCTAGTTCTGTTGAAGAGGCGGTCAGGATTCAGATGCTTCTTTGTGATTTTCGTCAATCATCGATTGTTGTGAGCTATAAGGATCCAAACGCCCATAAAAAAATCAACATGTTCAAAACGATGACAACCCAATGGATTATTAGTATTGGTATGGTTTCTGAGGGTACCGATATCCCAAGGTTGCGAGTATGCGCTCACCTCAGTTTGATACGAACAGAGCTATTTTTTAGGCAGGTTTTGGGACGTGTTCTAAGGCTAATTCCTGGTATAGTCAATGGTCACGGGTGGCTGTTTTCTTTTGCAGAACCATCGCTTCTTGAATTTGCTGAAAGGCTGCAACAAGATATACCGGATAAAATTCTAAACGTTGAAAAAGTAAGAGGGGCGACAGAAGCCAATTCCTCTGAAATTCGAGGAGGGAGAGAGCCGAATTCAGGCTACGAAGCTCCAAGCATTCGTAATGCTGGTAATTGGAAGTGCACGCAGTCAGAGAACACAGACAATACTTCAGAGATTGGAAATAATGCTCTGTTATTCCGGTTGCAGGGGCAGTACCGTCAAAAAGTATTTTCAATTTTTTCTGATGTTTAATGGTTATTGAGTGTAACTTTAAAAGCAGTAATGCTCTTGTTAGCTGATAAAGTCAAAATGAGCTAACTGATATCAGCTTAACAATAATTTCGGAAACCACATGCAAAAAAACACAGAGTTTTCAGAATGGCGGCTGCTGGATGAGCTGAATATTTTTTCAATTACAACCTTGTTCAAATGAATGAATGGTTGGATACGCCAATCCCAAGACTGGAAGGCCAATGCCCACGCATCCTGCTTTTAACAGAAGAAAAGCGTGAAGAACTGTTTCAAGTGCTTAAGGAAATGCAATTTGGTGACATAGTCTGACTTTGACTGAAATGAGCGAAAAGCGACCATAACGGCTAATCTATAGAGAATCAATCAAGAACATTTTGGAAAATGATCTCTATAACTTCATGGTCTTTGTTACCTCTAAAGAACGCTACAGGCCCTGAATAACCTAATGCGTTTAGAATTATCTTATGGAATGTATTAAGGCAGGATAGAACTTTTTCTCGATCCTCTATTTCTCGGATCAAATTGTCATCTTTAACCCGAGGGTGGGCACTTTCGTTCCTCAAGTCTTTCCAGCATTCTTTGTCCTCTATCGTGATGACATTGTGTTTAATTAAATAATCCAATGCATTTAGAGCTGTGATGTTTCCCCAATGCCCAACACTATTGCACAATCGGTCTTTTTGTTCTTTAGTCAGCTCTAGTTTCTTAATTTCTCTAATGATTTTTCGAGTACCAGCCTTAAGAATAGCGTTATCATTTTTCGCCTTTATTCGAGGTATATAAATATCGTTCAGCAGTCCCTCGATCCCAACTGAGAGCGTAAGAAACAATATGCTGTTTTGTGATTGAAAGGCATACCAAACTCGTTCCCATTGAGAGTTGATGCTATTAAAACGGTCACGCTGAGACCTGTAAAGCTCCAGAATATTTAAAAACAGGTTGTAGTGGTATTGCTGACGATCACCTTGAGAGGTTGATACATTTGAAATAATCGGACTTGAGGATTTCTGCGTTTTTTGAGCGTTTAAGACGCTGGATATAATTTCTGTTCTACTTTGCCCATCACGTTCAAATGTTAAAACTGGTTGCGGCATTGATGCACTGGAAAATCCAATATAAAACAATAAACAAGTTTTAACTTCGGTTATGTCAAATTGGCCATTCACTATGACTTCAGTATAGGTTTTATGTTTAACCATAGACACATTAAAATCTCCAACATCAATGAGTGTTTGGTTCCATGTGTGGGATTTACTCCCAAGAGTAGACGTTTCCGAGTTACACTTGTTCGCAGGGATGTCAAATCTCTCAGAAAACTCAAAGTATAAATATTGATTGTCAGATGACTCGTAGTCTTGAGTCTGAGATCGGCAAGTTATAGATGAGAGAAACACGTATAGTAAACTTGGCGGATGTCTTGTATTAAGGTTTACTTCTATTGAAAAACCTTGGGATTCATACGTATCGCCATTTATTGATGTAGCTTTCAGATGCAGCTTCTGCTTTTCATCCAAAGTATCTTTAGGCACTCGCTCTGGGAAAAGAGCACGAGGGACTTTATCTGCCTCAACGCAAATGAACTCCAGATAAAGAGTGCCGACTTTGTTGATCTGAATAGTGCCATGACCTTTCAGTCGTAAGCCGTTACTTTCAGCCTGAAAAATCTCAATATCTACACAATGAATGACCAAGTCACCTTTGCGTAAAAGTTCTGGTTTTTTATCTGATGCCATTCGTGAACCTCCATGTTCGTATCCGAATGGGTAGCATACAACTTTTCGTAATGTTGCGGATTACTTTTAAGAATGTTGCTGGCGGTGTTCTTCACAACTTGTGTCATATTCACGTTGTGGAGTAACTGTAAGTTTTCAAAGTCTGCATTTGGCACAAAGCCACTATCCGATGAAGTAGTACTTTCCATGGAAGTCGTGGTGCAATTAATATGCAACACATGGTAAGGAACCTTTGCAATGAGGTGGTAAATTAAGTGCAATTAACCATTCATGCAAATCAACATCGAATTTTCAGGATGACAACTGCAGCATGAGCTAAATATTTTTTTCAATTACAATCAAGTTCAAGTGAATGAATGGTTGGATGCGCCAATCCCAAGACTTGAAGGCCAATTCCCATGCAGAGTTTTTTTAATAGAAGACCAGCCATATAACTTTTAGGATATAAGATTATTAGTCTAAGCTGAGTTACTTAATGAAAACCGCGAGTGGAATAGTGACCCCGAAAAAAAAACAAAGCAATTCCCTTGAAGTGAACAACTCTCTTTACTTGAACGGCTGGATGCATTACAAATTAGAGATAGCAACGCCTGAAAATATTTCGAGTGAAATTGAAAGGATTGGAAATTCTCTAGGGAGGCGCACTGCAGGAAGAGCTGGTGCACTGGAGGAAATAGTTCAGCCCCTCCATCAAAAGGACGCCCACCCAAGGTCCTTAAGCGCACAATATGGGCTTAATACCTTACCATTTCATGTTGAACTCAGTCATCGCGAATTACCATGCCGCTATGTGCTGCTTGGATGTATAGCAACAGGAAAGTCCTGTTCAAGTACAAAGTTAATCGATTGGCGAAATTTGGGTTTTTCTTCAAGTGAGCTATCTTTTCTTGAGCAGGTGCCTATCCTAGTTAGAAATGGTCGACGCTCATTTTATTCTACTATTTTGAATTCGGAGCGCACTTTTCTTAGATATGACCCTGGGTGTATTGAGGCTATTGATAAACGAGGAGAAATCGCTATTCAGCTTGTTGAAAAGCGATTAGGGTCTGGAATCGTGTTTGAGCATAAATGGTGCCAGGGCGACATTCTTATCATTGATAACTGGCGTATTCTTCATGGACGTGGAGCTTCTAAATCAGGATCTGAACGACGCTTATTAAGGGCTTTAATCGATGTATGACAATGTATTTATATCCATCAATGGCAACGCGATTTTCACTAAATCCAAGGTCTATATCAGTAGGGCACTTGCAAGAAAAAGCCAAGACGATCTGGATGAGTACCAACTTTGGTCTTCACTTGCTTTGGAGCTGTTAGGCAAGGCAGCGTTGGCTCGAAAACATCCAAGTTTGGTGGTCGATCCAACTCATTGGCAGTCATTA
Organism: Paraglaciecola sp.; assembly: GCF_030730205.1. GTDB lineage: Bacteria > Pseudomonadota > Gammaproteobacteria > Enterobacterales > Alteromonadaceae > Paraglaciecola. Next base: position 4,052 of record NZ_JANQVQ010000195.1, on the reverse strand, counting down.
TTTGTGGCTGCAGGTATAAATGTCACGACAGACGTAAAGACCATATCTGCCAAGACATTATTCGAGCGCCTAGTTCATCTTGTGCCCAGATTTGACAAGACAGTTCAAAGGTTTTGTCTGGACATTGCGGAGCGTCGAAATGCCGAATTACATTCAGGTGATCTTCCATTCAAAACTATGCGGTTAGACGCTTGGGAAGCGCGGTACTGGCACGCTTGCGATACCATTTTACACCAAATGGAGTCGTCTTTAGAGCAGTGGATAGGTGCGACAGATGCGAAGGCTCCTCGACAACTGTTGTTAGAGGCAGAGAAAGCTCTTGATGCTGCTGTAAAACTGCGTGTTGAAGCGGCCAAAATGAAATTTGAGACGTTGAAAAAGGGCGAACGTGAGAATTTAGTAGCTGAAGCTAATCAGCGACAAGCTTATCAGCAGTGTAAGCTCTTCAGTAACAATTATGATGAAATATGGACAGTATTCTGCCCAGCTTGTGGTTGCCAAGCCTTTATGGCTGGGGAGCAAACCGGAGAAGATATCACGGAAGAGCGTGAACAATATGCTATCTGGGAAATTGTTAGTCGCGAATTTGCTGGTGAGGAGTTTCAATGCCCAACCTGCGAGTTGGCCTTAGTGGGAAGCGATGAAATCTCTGCAGCCGGCATCAGCTATCTTCACGAAGATCACCAAGAGCGTGAGATGGAGTACGAGCCCGATTACGGGAATGACTAAGCAAAATGAATTTAACAATACCTCGCCTTTCACGCCTTTTGTGCATTCTTTCGTTTATTGAAGGTTAGTTCAACATCCTATGATAAAGACCATCACCTCCCTAACACGCTGGCTTGCCAATAGCCTCATTAAATTTGTGTCTTGGCTTGAAAGCAAAGAGCATTCCGCCGAGGTGAAATCGAAATTTGTAGACCTTGCGCCAACTGACGATGCAGATAAGGCTGGCGTATATTCCGAAGCGATTCTGTTTGCGACAAACAATGCGAAGGTCTCCAACATTGCCCTAACGGGTCCCTATGGGTCAGGCAAGAGCAGCATTATCCAATCTTTTTTGAAGAGATATCGACGGCCCGCGCTTCATATCTCTCTAGCAGCGTTTGTTGCGGAGGCCGACTCGGAGGGTGAGAAGGTGAGCCGTCAAGAAATCGAAAGAAGTATTCTGCAGCAGATGCTGTATGGCGCTGACGCAAATAAGCTTCCTCTGTCTCGGTTCAAAAGAATTCAGTCGCCCGGTGTTTGGTCGATATTTAAATCTCTCTACATAATGCTTGGAATCCTCGCGCTTTGGTACGCGTTTCATCAGCGAGAAGACATGATCAGCGGCAATTTTTTCGTTCCGTTTGCGTTCAGCAATTGGTTAAATCTGGGGATCTTTTTGCTCGCCGTATCATTCTTATGGGCGACTCTGCATCATTTTTATGTTGCGAGCTTCGGTCTGTCACTTAAGAGTATCTCGTTGAAGGACGTTGAAATACGACCTGCTTTTGATGACCAGACGTCCATACTAAATCGTCATCTAGACGAAATAGTCTACTTCTTCCAAGCAACTGATTACGATCTCGTAATTATTGAGGATCTAGACAGATTTAACAATGCTGAAATTTTCGTAACTATGCGCGAAATTAATAGGCTCGTGAACGAGAATGCAGGGGTGAAGCGCACCATCCGATTTCTCTATGCCCTGCGTGACGACATGTTTATCAATACCGACCGTACCAAGTTCTTTGAATTCATTATTCCTGTCATCCCTATCATAAATACATCTAATTCGATTGACATGGTATTGGAACAGGGTAGAAGACTTGAGCTCGACGGACGTCTTGATCGGCAGTTTCTGAGAGAAGTCTCACGATATTTGAACGACCTGAGGTTGATTCAGAATATCTTTAATGAGTACGCCATATATGTAGCTAACTTGGAAACTGATGGAGAGGCTCTGCTCAACGCCAACAAGCTTCTCGCGATCCTGATCTATAAAAATGTCTATCCAAGCGACTTTGAACAATTGCACCGCGGCGCAGGTAATCTCGCCAAAATATTCAACCGCCAGGACGAGTTCATTAGGACTGGTGAAGCTACGTATAGGGCTGAAATCGCAGAACTCGAAAAGCAACTTGAATTAGCCGAGCGACAGACACCAGCAGACCTGAAAGAGTTGCGGCAAATCTATGCTATGACTCTAATTGAGTTACTTCCAACTAATACTGTCGGTGTGAGCCATGATCAGCATGCATGGAGCGCTCTTCCCCAACTGGCCAGCCACAATTCGTTCGAGAAGCTGCTCGGGCTTACTCATGTATATCACCGCAATTTTCATAACCAACAGTATCAGGTTGATGTTTCCAAATTGCAAAACGAGGTGGACCCTCAGAGATCCTACCAACAACGTAAGGAAGAGATCGAAAGCAAAGCGGCTGATAATAAAAACAAAAGCTTGCGTCAAATACGCGACTTAAAATCGAAAATCGCAGCGCTTCGCACAACCAAACTCAACGAGCTGTTGCGTTTGAATCTGGAAAGTGTGCAGGATGTTTTTGAAAACTTTGGGGAAAATGGAGAGCTTGCCCGTTATCTGGTTCTGGAAGGCCATCTCGACGACACCTATTACCAATACACTTCACTCTTTCACTCTGGTCGTTTGTCACCCAATGACAACAAATTTCTGATTCAGATACGTGCATTCGTCACGCCGGAGCCAGAATTCCCGATCGATAATCCTCAAGAAGTTATCGCTGCAATGCGATACGAGGACTTCGGGCAAAGCTACATCTTAAATGTCAAGCTCGTAGATAGCCTCCTTAGTGACCAGAACAGGTACAGCGGGCAAGCAAGGAAGCTGTTAGAGTTTATATCTTCCAAATTTGAGAGCTGCGAGGGCTTTTTCGATGCCTATTACACCAGCGGCCGCAATGTTGCAGGATTTCTTTCGAGGCTAACCAATGCATCGGATAGTCTAATTCCAACAGCCTTAGCCAGCGATAATAATATCTCCCACGTCACACAATTGGTCGCGAGCTTACCGGAGAACTTGCTCAAAAAATTCTCAAGAGATTTTGACGAGCTACCAGAATTTGTTGCGGCGAATCTTCCGGATATTCTGTTGAATTTACCTGAACTAGCACCGGAACGCCTTGCATACCTAAACTTTGAGGTCAGAGATCTGGCTGCAATCAAAGAACACTCTGAGATTGCGCGATTTATGTTCGAGAAGGGCCTTTTCGAAATAACGATCGCAAACCTGGAGTTCGTTTACCAATCGATTTTGGGAGAGAACGATCTCGAGCCAATACGTGAGAGTAATTTCACGGCTCTACGTGCGACAAATAACGCAACCTTAATGAAACGGATCGAACGCGATTTCGGCCGCTACTTTAGCGATGTACTTTTGGAGCTTGAAGAAAATTCTAAAGAAGATGCTTCTGCCATCCTCGCTGTGATTCAACACGATACGTTTGATCTAGAGGATATTCGTGTATTTCTTGAACGCCAGACAACACTATTGTCAGCTCTAAAGGATGTGCCAGAGAGGTTTCATTCGATGCTGTTTCAGTTAGGTAAGATTGAACCAACTTGGTTAAACTGTCTTACCTTCATTGAAGGAAACGTGTTCGAAGCTGGTATCTTAGCCGAATATTTGGATCGAGATGACGTTCGTAAGGTTATTCTCGAACACGCTATACCGAGCGATTCGGATTCACAGAAGCTGCGTCTGTTCCTCTTCAATGCGGGTTCGCTGTCTGATTCCTCCTACAAAGAATATGTTAAAGCATTGCCGAAGTCACTCAATCTCCCTCCCAAAGTACTCGAATCCACCAAGCTTCGAATCCTGATCGTTGAAGGAAAAATTACTTTCACCAAGGAGAGTCTTGATGCGCTCGCTGACCATAGGGATTTGGAAGTACTGTTTGTCGCAGCTAACATCGACTCATATTTGGCGAAACCAGACAGTTTTGGACTTGACGATGGCTTCCGAGAGGAACTCCTTCAGTCTGAGGTTGATATTGTAGCTAAGATAGGAATAGTCGAATTAATGGACCTAGAAC
>NZ_JANQVQ010000194.1 GCF_030730205.1 Paraglaciecola sp. | reverse complement strand
CTTCGGTTTACGTCATTGCTCCAAATCATTCGATGTATCGTTGATACTAACTTCAAGATAAGCAATTGAGGTACCTAGTACGCCATATAACTCTTCGTTATCATTAAAATGTGGGCATAAACACTGCTCACGGTCTAAAATTGCATGCTACCTCCAACAGTAGTAAGCATCACAACTAAGCCAGTTGCATTTGTCCTAAACTATCTTTTGCACTTAGGCCAAAAACAGACTGCAAGACTAGCCAGCTTAAATCTTGGCCTGTAATACACGCAATGTAGGAAGGCCTTACAAATAGCATTGTAATAATATTTAATTATGGAAGTCTTCGCGCCGAAACATCAAAGCTTACTATCTTGATTGTTAACTGATGATGGAGATTGATTGAATTAATTGAAACAGAATAGTCGTTGAGAAACAACAAACTGTTTGTCGCATGACTTAAGGCAAAAAAAAGCCGAAGTTGTTGATACTTCGGCCTCTAATTTCAAATCCCTTTGATTAACGGGGGAAATGAATTTTTAATTAAGCTTTACGCTTACGAGCTAAACCTGAAAGACCAATTAAGCCTAAGCCGAAAAGCGCTAAAGTTGCAGGCTCTGGAACATCCATGGTCATGCTGCCGTCATGGATCGCAGCTAATACAGCTGAGCCGCTTGATAAGTCTAGATCTGCACCAACTGACGCAAAACCAGGTAAGCCGCCTTGCACAGTTTGACTCGTAGCAAAGTATACTTTATCCAGAGCAGCCCAATCAGCTAGAGTCATAACCGCACCATCTGTAGACTTAGCTGAAAATACGTCATTAAAACCGCTACCAGTACCAGTAAATACTTGCTGCTGAGCACCAGGAGTGCCAGTAGGACCACCGTAAGCGATATCCAAAGTAAATAAAGAAGTAAAACCTGCTGCTAGGCCAGTTGATGCTGTATTAGCAGTAAAAACACCAAAATCAATTGAACCGCCGTTGTTATAAACGAAATCAGAACCGTTCCACTCACCTTCCAAATTATTGAAGAAGAAAGTGAAAACGTAGTCAGTACCATAACCAACTGGAGCAGGAAAACCTGGAGTAAATGATCCAACATTGTTCTGGTCAACATCACCAAAACCAAGGCCAGCTAAACCAGAAGCACCGAAAGAGTCGAAACCGCCAGGACCGAAGCCACCGTAAGAGGTGATCTTATCACCAACAGTTAAATCACCACTACCATCACTGTCGATAACTAACGACTGAGAATTATAGTTGAAGTTCAGTTTGTTTTTTAAGTTGCCTGAATTAGCAGTACCACCCGTCGCGCTAAAATCCCAGCTCAACTGAGCCGCGCCAACTTGAGATGCGAAAGCTAAAAAGCCTAAAGTAAGTAATGTTTTTTTCATGTTTATTTCCCTCGTTAAAGAATGCTGTTAAATAACTCAACTAAAGTAAAGCAAGGTATATGCCAAAACAAAAACCATTGATTTTTATAGGTTTTTTTTACAACAACATATGGCAATGTAAAAAAAACAGACACAATTCACTAGAATTACAGAGAATTAATTTCTACCAATTTACGGTCAACCCATTCTTTTTCACGGTTTTTCACTCTATTTTGTAAATTGTTCAAAATTTTCTTGGCATCATCAATTTTGTCGTTAATGACTAAAACATTGACTAAATTGATAACAATCTCAACGTTGTTGTTATTTAAACTAACCGCTTCATTTAACGTTTTCTCTGCATCCTTGAATCGTTTCTGCCCAATCAATGCAGACGCTAATGTATCCAATATTTCTGGTACTTTAGGCATTACCTGATTCGCTTTGACAGCAAGCACTTCGGCCCGTTTAAAATCACCTGACTGTATTTTTAACAAAGCTAAATTATTCAATGCGACGACGTTATTGGGCTCGCTCAGTAATACTTTTTCGTATTGTATTACCGCACCAGAAGGGTTGTTCGAAGCAAAGTTTGTGGCCACCAACAGCCTTAAACCGCTGTCGTCCTCATAATTACTTAAGTGACTATCTACAAAACTCTCTAATTCCTGCATTTTTCCAGATTTAAGAAGCACATTAGCGATAGATGTTGCGGTAAGACTTGTCGGTTTAGCATCGTATAGCTTATTGTACCATCCAAGAGCAGGAATCATTTGGCCTTTACTTTCCGCTAATTTAGCTTTGATCAGATAAACCAAGGGATAGTCTTTCCCTGAATAAGATTGTAATCCAGCTTCAACTTTATCAAACATTCCGAGTTGAAGACTAAAGTAGATTTTCTGAAGGACTAATTTTTGATCTTCAGGAAACAGTTTTAACGCTCTTTCAACATTCTTTATGCCGTTTGCATAATCTTCAGTTACGTCATCAAGATTAATTAATCGCAAATATGCTGATGATTGATTAGGGTGTTTGGATATCCATTCAGCAACAACTAATTTGGCCCGACCATATTCTCCAATAAACAAAAGAGCATCCGCATAGGTAGCCCAAAATAAAGGGGGCCTTTTTGCATTTCTGTCAACATTATCTAAAACACCTATCGCTTCGGCAAACTTTTGTTCGGTCATCAATACCGATGCATATAAAAGCGAATACTCAAAAATGTTACTATTCGCTTGATAAGCACTTTCAATTTTTTTCAACGAGTCAGCCCGTCCATTTCCCCCAACCTGCTCTGATAAAATATACATTTTAATCAAAGCTTGAATATTAAACGGAGAATCAATCACTAATTTTTGAACTAACTGATTTGCCTTATTCAAGTCCCCATCTTCGATTGCTTTTTCCACAAAAAACATTCGAGCTACACTATTATTTGGGTACTTAAGCAGGATGTTGCTATATGACTCCGTGGCCTTCTGATAATCTTTTAGTTTGAAATACCCTAGCGCTTGCAATTCTTGCAGTGACAGGTCATCAGGTTCGTCGAGTAACCATATTTCGGCTTGCGCGACGGCAGCTTGATATTCTCCACTACCAAGCAATGATTGTACTAAGGCAACTTTAGCGCCTTTAAATTGCGGGTCAAGCTCCAGTGCTTTCTTGATATTGACCAAACCATCTATGTCGTTCAATGATAATTGCAATAAGCCCAATTGAGTCAGCTGGCGCGGAGTACTCAGTTCAACGTCATCACTCAAGTTTATTAATTCTTTGGCTTTATCACGTTCACCTTTTCTCACTAAATCTAGGCCTACATTAGCGATTAACTCAAAATCTTTATTTGATATCAAATCCATTTGCGCTATTGAGTCTAACGCTTCTGTAGAATATCCAAGCTTCAATTTAGTCATAATGTAAAGCCGTTGAATATCTTGATTTTTTGTTAAGTCTTTTTCGACGCTAGAAAAGTGATCATATGCTTGTTCAAAATTACCCAATTGATACGCACTGATCCCAGCAATTATTCTGTTGGAAGTCGTGTCTCTACCATTTAAAATGGCTTTCTCTGAGTATAATTTTGCACTTTGAAAATCTAACTCTTGGTACTTTACTAGTGATAGCAGTTCATTAACGTATGGTTGATTGGGGCTAGATTTTAATAAAAACGATAGTTGCTCTTCCGCTTTTTTATATTGTTGATTTTTAATATAAGCGTCAGCTAAAAACAATCTTGCGAGTGGTAAATTAGGCAGTTGTTCAAAATACTTTTCAAAACTCTCAACAGCAGACGAGTAATCTTCGTTTAAAAGAGAAAGCTGCCCCTTAAGCATCAATGCTTCAACAAAATTAGGCTGACTTGCCAACAAAGTATCCACTATTCCCAAAGCATTGCTAACGTTATTCGCACTGAATTCTTTGTAAGCAGTGCCTAACTGACTATAAAGTGAATCCGATGATATTTCCGTCGCTTCTCTGATCGCTTTCATCGCGTTTGCGTTCATATTTAAATTCATATACGCGAGAGCTTTATAAAGTAAGAGTGATGACTGAGCCCCATCACTGAACTCTCTTAATTTCAACGAATTAACAAAATCGACCAATTCTTCGTTTTTACCCTGAAGAGCGTACGCTTTAACTAATAAAGGGAGAACTTGTTCAGATAACTCATCATTATTGACTATATTGTTAAACTCTTTCTCAGCTAGGGCTGCAGATCCCGTTTCGACATAAATTGTTCCCAGTAACAATCTTGCCTTCGCATTTTGTGGCTCTTGCTGAATAACATTTTTTAAATCTATTATAGCCCCAGCAACTTGCTTACTCTCAAGCTTTGTTTCAGCTTGAAAGATAAGTTCCTCCGGGGTCTGTTTCGAACATCCAGTTAATGCAAGTGTAACAACCAAAGGTATCATCTTTAATTGTAGATTCATTTTTTGCTCCCTATTTTAAATAAAATGACTTTGTTAAATCCCGTTAGATAACAAGACAAACTTTGATTGTTAAGTTACAGACTAACTGCAAATTTTGGAAGGGAATAGATGATTTTAGAACCTTTTCCAGTTAGCCTATTGCGTTGAGGTGAGGTTGCTTTCATTTTGAGAATAATAAAAAGCATGAATGGCGAGTTTAAATAATGGATTTATTAGAACAGGGGTTCGGATGTACGGTCAGCATTTGTAATGTGACTGAGTGCCTTGCATTGCATGATGAATGGTTAGTGCTTCAAGAAAAATCCCATCAATCATGCTTTTTGAACTGGAATTGGATTTCAGCCTGGTTAAACACCAGTAGTGACATTACCACTCAATTTGTCGTTGTTCGTGCGACTCAAAACGATAAAACAATTGGTCTCGCTATTTTTTCAACAAAAAGTAAAAGAACATTTTATGGTAAATCTCTCAAACAGCTATGGCTTAATAGAACAGGTTGTGAAACCAAGGATCAGGTTTGGATTGAACACAATGATTTTTTAGTTGCTTCGTCAGATTCAGCTAATATTCGTAAATTAATGTTCAACAGTTTGTTAGCTCAAACTGACTTATGGGACGAAATTTTTATTGGCTTATCCCCCCTTCATGTTACTAACGCATTTCAGCAAGAGCATCATTTTACAAGGGAGCTTATCAGTTCTCCCTCATTTGATGCCGACATATCAAAATACGCAACCTTAAGCGATTATTTACAATCTTTGTCCAAAAACACACGCAGCCAAATTAATCGCTCAAAGCGAGGCCTTGAAAGCTTGGGAGAGCTTGAACTAAGCCTAGCGCAAACTGAGTCTGACAAAAAGCAATACCTAAGTGAGATCTCTGCACTTCATATTGAAAAATGGGGTCCAACAATACATGGCAGTGGCTTTAACAATCCAATTTTTGTTGATTTTCATCAAAATATCCTAATCAACGATCAATCAAACCAATACACCCGTTTATACCGCCTAAGACACAACGGAAAGAGTTTAGGCTACGTTTATCTGCTGATTAATAGCAATACATGGTCATTTTACTTGTCCGCGATCGAGTTTCATGAAGATCCTAAGATCAAAGTGGGCCTGCTGCTACACAGTATGATTATTGAGCAGGCAATAGCAGTTGGAGTTAACACTTATGATTTTCTTGCGGGAGAAGCTCAATACAAAAAATCTCTATCCAATACGTTAGCTACCGAGCAAAAATTAGTGTGTTTTTATCGTCCAACCTTTTATATGCTTATCAGAGAACAGTTGCGAAAACTTAAGAATCTGTATCACCATCATCAGAGTTCAACATGAAAATAGTGCACAAGATAAAACTAAGCGTTAAAAATGCACCAACGCAACAATATGTGCCGGTATCATTCGGTTGCCCCTTTCCAAAGGGACTCGTTACGTCCGAAAAACAACTGCAATTATGCGACCAAGAACTGTCTAGCTCAAAGGCGACATTGCCCTTCTCGTCCACTATATTAAATCGATGGCCTGACGGTAGCATTAAGTGGCTTGAGCTTTCGTTCGCATTGTATCCAAATTATTTAGCTTTAAGCTTGCTCGTTGCAGATAAACCGATCCCTTTTAAGCAGACTATTCCAGCAAAAAGCATCATTTATACTGAAGAAGATAGTCGCATAAATATAGTATGTAACGAGCAGCGCTATTATCTGTCTTCTCACTCCCCTACCCTTCCTTCATTATGTGTGATTGACGAAGACACGCTTGGGCTCAACATATTTGGTGATAATAATACAAGCTATAATGCTGTCGGATTAACAAATGACATTGTGTCATCAACTGATCCGCATTCTGGCCATTGCCTAAAACTAACTGTTAAAACAATGGGGAGTTTCAACTCAGCAGATAAGCATCCTGAGTTATCTAAACTCCGTTTTTCTGTTAAAAATACCTTTATTCAAGACTCTCCATTTATTCAATGCGAGATAGAGATCCACAATACACAGGCCGCGGAGCATGTATCTGGGCAATGGGATCTCGGGGATAAAAATTCAGTAAAATTAAAAGCCGTTAAATTGCCAGTAAAGTTAGAAAATCCATCGGCGCTTTCACTACTTGGCATCGATTGCCCTCAACAAAATCTAGAAAATTATGTTTGGTCAATCGCTCAACACTCAAGTGGTGGCGAGAATTGGCAGAGTCCAAATCATGTTGATCAATCTAATAATGTACCATTGGCTCAAAAAGGTGGGCAAATCACTGTCGATGGGAACAATGTTGCGGACATATTGCGGCCCAATCCCTGGTTAATGTATAAGCAAGGTGACGTAAATGTTGGGCTGGCAATAGAGAATTTCTGGCAAACCTTTCCAAACCAAATTTCATATACTAACAAGCTTATTGAATTGGACCTTCTACCTGAACTTAATGGAATCGCTCAAGAGTTACAGGGTGGCGAAAAACTCACTAAAATAGTGTGGCTTAGCACGAGCAAAACAACAGAAAATAATCTTGATTGGGTTTTTAACAAACCTGTCATTCATCTTGACAAAGACTGGTACCAAACCTGTGATGTTATCGATAATTTATCCCTCAACTTAAATGCATCAACAGATCTTGCTGATTTACTGCAATTAGGCTTAAGCGCTACAAATAACTTTTTTAGTAAACGAGAACAAATAGACGAATACGGCTGGCGTAATTTCGGGGACTTATTTGCTGATCACGAGACTGCAGGTTATGACGGTGATGAGCTATTTATTTCACATTATAACAATCAATATGACCCGCTCTATGGATTTATTCGGCAATATCTCGCAACTGGCAAAGCTGCTTGGTTAACCTTAGCAAATGACCTTGCACATCATGTAAAAAACATCGATATCTATCACACCACAAACGACAAAGCCGAATATAACGGCGGTTTATTCTGGCACACCGATCATTATGTTAAAGCCTATACCTCAAGTCATCGATCTTATTCAAAGCGCCAAGAAAGTGATGTTTATCAAGATCACGCTGGTGGTGGTGGTCCTGGAGGTCAACATTGCTATACAACTGGGCTCACTTATCATTATCTATTAACGGGCGATGTTAGCTCAAAGCAAGCGGTACTAACGCTAAGCCAATGGATTTGCAATGTGTATGATGGCACAGACACACTTTTTGAACTGTTGCTAGGAATCAAAAACCGCCATGTACCTGGACTTAAAAATCACCTAACAGGTCAGTATCCATTCGACCGCGGTACAGCAAACTTGCTAGTCGCTTTATTAGATAGCTATGAGTTAACCCAAGAAATAACCTACTTAACTCGTGCTGAACATGTAATAAAAAATACTATTCATCCTAATGATGTGATTGAAAACAGGGATCTTAAAAACGTAGAGTTTTCTTGGTTTTATACCGTATTTTTGCAAGCAGTAACGCGCTATTTAGACGTTAAACGCAAAAGTAATCAACTCGACTCGCAATTCTATTATGCCCGAGATGCCTTACTTCATTATGCGCAATGGATCGTAGCTTACGAGTCACCTTATCTTGAAAATCCCGAAATTCTTGAATTTCCAAATGATACTTGGACAGCTCAAGATCTGCGTAAAGCCGCGGTACTTGCAGCGGCTTGGTACTACGGTGGTAAGAAGAATGACGTAATGTTACAGAAAGCCAGTTTCTTTCAAGATTACGTAGTCGCAAAATTATCGGATTCATCGGAAAAGACTTACACCAGAGTACTTGCACTTCTAATGCAAAATAGTGGAACATTAGACTACTACCTTGATGCTGACGCGCTGCCTTCGCTTCAACTACCAAAATATGATTGGCCTTTGGCGCCCTATATGAAAACCGGTATGGTAAACGGCTTTTTTCAGCAATTGTTTAAACGCTTGAAATCACTTTCAGTATCGAATGAATATCGTTGGCTAATGAAACGATTAGGAAAATAATGACCTTTAGCAGTAAAAACTTTGTTTCGTTTATCATCCCTCATAAAGGGCGTTTCGAGATGTTAAAACAGACGCTTGAATCGATCGTTGGGTTGGATTACCCCCGAAACAAGTTTGAGATTATTGTAGTCAGTCAAACACCAGAAACTCAAACTGAAATACTGATTAACGAACCTGATGTTAGTCTTAAAGTATTGATTCAAACTGCTTCGCAAAGCATTTCAGCCTCTCGGAATATTGGTGTAAAAGCGGCCAGTGGTGACTTTTTAGCATTTCTTGATGCGGATATCGCTTTATCAGCTAATTGGGTCGTAGAGATGCATAAACATCTGTCAAAAGAAAACCGAATCATAGTAAGTGCAATGCAGGTGTGTGATACCGAAGCACCTGCACTAGAAAAAATTCGCACGCATCTAAGCAACGCAGAGCTTGATTGCAATCTTAACTTTTTACCTGGCCGCAATCTTTTTATGACGCGAAATGCATTTGAGAAAATAGGCGGCTTTCCAGAACATTTAATTACCTGTGAAGATTATTATTTTACCGACAAAGCAGCCAAACTAGGTGATTTATATTACACCTCTGATGCGTCGTACATCCATATTGGTGAAGATAAAGTGTACACAGACATGTTTAAAAAAGAGATTTGGCGAGGCCAATCTAACTTACAGTCAATCAAAGGCCGTAAAATTCCGCTGCGAGAAATACCTAGCTTCATCATACCAATCGCTATTTTTACATGCTTAATTTTGAGCCTGTTCAGTGTACTCTTCCTGTCTATAAGTGCTGCTCTTATCTTTTTGATTCTTGGAATGTTGCCCGTAGTAGCTTACAGTATGCGGCTGTATTCAATGGCGAAAAATAGTGTCTCTTTTGGCTCAGTTTTAACCTTTTACACTTACTACTTTCCAGCAAGAGCCATTGGCACCGTTGCAGGGTTGTTTAAAGCCATCGGCGCAAATCACAAATAAGTACATAACGGATCTCCATGACTGAAGAAATCAAACGTAATAAGACAACAATTAATGTGCTTCAGTTTATCTGCCCTACGGGATTCTATGGTGCTGAGCGTTGGATCTTGGCCTTGGCTAAACATCTCGATCCAAGTAAAGTAAAGTGCGATTTGGTCGTTACGGCCGAAGCTGCAAACCCTGATTTAGAGCTGTGTAAAGAATACAAAAAACTAGGGTTAGACAGCTATGAAATCCCCATGTCGAGCAAATTCGACCTAACTGCGGTAGCAAAACTGGTTGAGCTGATAAAAGATAAAAACATTCATATTATTCATACCCACGGTTACAAGTCGGATATTATAGGCGTACTAGCGGCCAAAAAAGCAGGGATCCATTGTGTCGTCACCCCACACGGATTTGAAAATGCCAAAGATTTAAAGCTTCGCACCTTTATTTGGCTTGGTTGCCAAGCCATGCGTTTTGCCACAAAAGTCGTCCCATTATCAAAGCAATTAATGCGAGATTGCAAACGCATTGGTGTCAAAGATTCAAAAGTACTTTATATTCAAAATGGCGTCGATTTGTCTGAAGTTGAGGCATTTCCTGCACCTCAAAAAAGCGAGTCACGTGAGAAAAGAATAGGTTTTGTCGGCCAAATGATTAGCCGCAAGAATATAAGTGACTTACTTGATATCTTTGACTCGCTTCACGATAAGCATCCAAACACCAGACTCATCTTACTGGGTGATGGTGATCAAAGAGTTGAACTTGAATCCTATGCCAAACAACTCCCTAGCACGACTCACATTGAATTTTTGGGCTTCAGAGATGATAGACTGGCCTTATTAAAATCTTTCGATTTATTTGTCATGACGTCCACCTTAGAAGGGATCCCTAGATGTCTAATGGAAGCCACTGCTGCAGAAATCCCCGTTGCAGCCTATAATATTGCAGGAATCGATCAGCTTATCACCCATAATCAGTCTGGATTATTAGCACCATTAGGCGACAAGGCCCTGCTTGAACAATATTGGGAATCACTCTTATTCGACGACGTTTTGGCAAAGAAATTGACTGCCGAGGCAAAACGCTTTGTGTATGATAACTATTCAGCCAAAAGAATGGCGAATGAATACACCGATTTATTTGAGCAACTTACACGGACGGTACAATGAGCAATAACAGAGACAACAAAAAAACAGTTTTATTTGTTCTCTCTGTAGACACAGAAGAAGAATGGGATTGGTCAGGCGAATTCCCACAAAAAAACTTTAGCATCGATAATGTTTTTCGGCTCAGTGACTTTCAACACCTCTGTAATGACCTAGGTGTTAAACCCACTTATTTTATTGACTATGCAGTTGCAGAAAACGATAAAGCCGCCGCTGTGTTTAAACAACCTGAATTTAAAGAAAATTGTGAAATCGGTGCCCATTTACATCCTTGGTGTAACCCACCTTATTTTGGCCACGTTAGTGATAAAGAATCCCATGTGGTTAATTTACCCATAGAGCAAGTAGAACAAAAACTCGCCTCTTTAGTTAAGCTTTTAAGCTCTCAGTTTGGCGAACAACCAAGGTCATTTAGAACGGGCAGATGGGGAATAGACGCTAAAGTGATGCGACTCTTAACCAAATATAACTTCACACTTGACTCCAGTGTGTACCCATTTTGGCAAAACGAATACTTTTCGTGTCATGGTGCACCTGAAAGACCCTATTGGCCCAATCTAAACGCGCCTTTGCAAGAAGATAATCAGCAAAAACTTATTTTTGAGTTACCGGTTACCGCAGGATTCAACCACAAAAATTCAAGCTTATGCGAAAAAGCGTATCGAATGATGGAACATCCGACCTTGCGCTGGACCCGCATAACCGGGGTAGCGTGGCGAACTAAGCTACTGCGAAAAAGTTATTTAAGCCCTGAACTGTTTGATGTGCCACAATTGCTTGACCTGTCAAAATCCGCACTTGCAAATGGTACGCAAGTACTGCACATGTTTATGCATAGCTCCAGCTTAATTGATAACAATAATAGTCTGGTGGGTAATCGTGACGCATACAAATACATAACCGAAGCCATTAGGTCGTACATTTCTCAACTTCAACAATCGGTTAACTTGGAGTTCTGCACGATATCAGAAGCAGGTAAAAGACTAAGTGAAGAGCAGACTTCAAATGAGTGACAATCAAGGTATCCAAATTCGATTGGCGCAAAACAGTGATCAGCAGGCTTGGAATAGATACGTAAACGAGCACCCAAAAGCCACCCCTTATCATAACTTTGCGTGGGTGCGCAGTGTTCAAGCCGCTTACCATCATAAAAATGTCAGTGTACTGGCCTATATAAATCAAAATGGCACAAACAAAATTACAGGTATTTTGCCTGCCACTATCATGCAGATCCCTTTTAAAGGCTCGCAGCTCTGCTCGCTGCCATTTTGTGATGTAGGTTACGCATTAGCCGATAATGAAGAAATTAGAGACCTGCTGTTGGCCGAACTACAGACAATCAATTCTCAAGTAAATAAGTATGAATATCGCGACTCAGAGCACCGTGTATTAGCTCAAGACAAACCAGGTCAAAAAGTCAGGATGATACTGACTTTACCAGATTCATCAGAAACCTTAATGGCTGGTTTTAAATCTAAATTACGCAGTCAAATCAGAAAAGCTGAAAAAAATGGCTTACGTTTTGAAACGGGTTGCAGCCAACAATTACTCGATCATTTCTATCAGGTTTTTGTGCATAATATGCGTAAATTAGGCTCGCCAGTGCACAGTAAAGCCTGGTATCAATGTTTATTTGAACAATTCAACAGTGAAATGTTGATATCGGTAATATATTCAGATGACAAACCCATTGGCGCAGGTATAGTGCTGATAAATAAAGATAAAGCATGTATTCCTTGGGCCTCAACCTTAGCTGAATTTAATCGTCTGGCACCCAATATGTTGTTGTATTGGTCACTACTTGAATATGTAGCAGACAATGGCATAAAAGAATTCGATTTTGGCCGCTCAACCTTCGGGGAAGGTACATTTAAGTTTAAACAGCAATGGGGTGCAGAGCCTATCGCGTTGAATTGGTATTTGCCAAATCAAGTTAATAGCGACGAAAATGCTAATTTAGCCGCCAATGTTGAGCCTGGAAAAATACGTGCGATGGTAGAAAATACATGGTCTGTTTTGCCTTTAGGTTTGACGACTTGGCTGGGCCCTAAAGTACGCAAATACATTAGTTTGTAA
>NZ_JANQVQ010000193.1 GCF_030730205.1 Paraglaciecola sp. | reverse complement strand
TCGATAGCATCAAGTTTGATCCCACCAATATTAGCCTGAAGTACCCTGTTGATTTCAGGCGAGATATTATTTCTTTTGGCCAAAATATTTGAAAATGACATACCATTGAACGCGCTGGCAGCTTGATCTAGTTGTGACTCCACCCACATGGCAACTGTTTTAAAGTCGCTCTCAGGTAACGTTGACGAACCAAACACCAAAGCATGTTCAGTTTCAAAGTAGTAATTATTAGCTTCTCTGTAACAATGCTCAGCGTTAGAGCCAAATTCGTTACTGTACAAGGAATCAGGTCCGAAGTTGTTACCGAAATACACATTGGTATTAGACGACTCTTTAAACTGCCCATTTTCAACAACTAGTTCAACTTCGGGAGTTAGTTTAAATTCTGAATCTTTACTGCCACCACACGCTGTAAGCGTTAAGGCAGAAAAAGTTAGAAATACAGCTTTAATTTTCTGATTCATGAATGTTCCATTTTTTATTAATTGAGGATTTTATGTTTGAATTTATTCGCAAATTTCAGGTTTATCTTGCGTTAAATTTGAAATTTTGATGGCTGTTCCACCAAAGCAACGTTCGTTGTTACACACCCTGACACCATAGTCATTTTGTTCTAGGTCAAGATTAGCAACGAGTAAACGGGAAGACTGAGTGGTCATAACAACCGCACCGTTTTCAAAAGTCATAGCTTGTCCTTTGGGGTATTGAAGTATGTCAAAACGAATGTCACTACGATTGCTCTGATGAATGGGCAAACTTACTTCAAGTGTGGAACATAAACGCTGAAGCTCATTATCGTCAGTTATGTACAATGTGTTGTCACAAAACTGGGAATTGCTAAGCGCTGGTTTGATTGAAAGGATACCGCCCGTTTTGTATGCTCGCATCGCAAGATGAAACTGTTCTGCATCCAATATGCCTGGGCCACAACGAACACTGTCATCGCATTGACCAGGAGCAAAAGAAGTGGCTGTGGCGGCGAGGAAAAACTTTATTTCTGCGGGAGTTAGAGGACCAAACTCAGCTACTGCGTTAGCAATCACTCCCGTCACGATTGGCGTGGCAAAACTAGACTCTTCCCAGTAACCAATTTGCTCAGGGTACGCTGTCATACCAGCTATATATTCACCTAGAACCACAATGTCGATTTCTTTACCAAAATTGCTGGTAGGAAACAAATCTCCTTCTCTAGTGGCAGCCGCTACATTTATAACACCATTGCAATTGGTAGGCGTGAACTCAGAAGCATCGATTTGGTTATTACCAATAGCGACAACAACAGGCACGCCTTTAACGTTTGCTTGGGTAATAGCCTCTTGCAAATAGGATGGACAGGTTTGTGCTTGACCGCCTAGACTCAAATTAATGACATCGACAGTGGCTAGAGGTTTCCTAATTTCATCGACTTGCTCACCCAATTGCCACCGTATTGCGTCGGCTGAATCGGATAAAAATCCGCCACCGCAGGCCATTGACCTAGTAGCAATAAAGTCCGCGTCTGTTATGCCTGCAAAACCGATATTATTATCTCTAGTGGCAACAGCAACACCAGCAACACCAGTCCCGTGTACGGTGCACTTCTGTCTTCCTTCTGGGCTATTGTTTAACCCTTCAGGAATGTAAAAATATTCGCCACGCTCTCCACCATAGGTCTGACCATCGGCCTCATATTCGACTCTACTCATGTTGTAACCATCAAGATAAGTAAGGTCGGGATGTTGATAGAAGCCGCTATCAATAACGCCAACAACAGGCCTACGTAGGGGCGAAAGTGCCCTTACACTAAAAAGTACATTGTTGTATCCGAGGTAAGGCGAATCTTGTTTTAGCCAATGGACTTGCTCACTAAAATACTCATCATTGGGCGTGTAATCAGTGTCAGTTGAGGACTGCGAAGATTTACCTAGTACTAATTTGTCATACCTGCTAATTATCTTACCGTCAGAGTTATACGCCTTGGGCTTTATTTTTGGTGAGGAAACAAAAAGGTCATCCTCGATAATATATGATGTATTTTTGCTTTTGAATTTCTCGACTTCAGCATTGGAAACAGAGATTATTTTCCGCACATTGTTTTCATTTGTAACAACCAATTTTATATTCTCATTAGCTAAAGATTTTAATGGCACATTAAAAAGCAACAGCGCAGCTAAAATAACGACTAATATTTTCATGTTTTTTCCTAAATTTTTTCGTCAACTGAGCAAGCATTATTTTGGGTAGATAGTATCCTTTCAAGAAATGCCCATTCGCTTTTGAAAACCCAACTTTCATCGGCCCAGGTGCCATAATTCGCGTTACCATAAAATAACGAAAACCTGTCTCCTACGTGGGAAAAATATAAGGTTTGAAATTTAGGAAGATTGGAAATACTGGTGCTGTTTAAATCGGTCAGTAAGCTGAAAAATAGTTCATTTTCGCTCGATAAACTTGTTTGGGCATTGCTAAGAAATTGATCAAATTCGGTTTCTGTCAAAGAATCTTTTTGGCTTAAGAGCGATTTATAAATCGTTTCAAATTCCGAAAGACCTGAATGAGTAATGGTCTCGGCCAATTGAGTGAGAGAATTTTGCAAAGCACTGCTGGCTTGGTGAGAAAGAGCACCCGTCAAATACCCTTTATCAGCAACAAAGTTACTAATACTAGTTAACTCACTACTGTAAGAATAATCTTCTGCATCAGACAGAAACTCTTCGATAGTTGCGAGCTTTTCGTTCAATGACTGATTAATAATTCTTAGAGAGATTTGATGGGTAGCGGTCACAGCTCCATCTGTCACCGAAACATCAACAACATTCTCTTCGTTGAACTTCCCTGAAACGTCTGCAACCTGTATCGATATGTCAAACACTGAAGCAGAGCGACTATTAACAGTAAACGATATAACTTCTGGCGTCTCAGAGAACGAAACCGATAAAGGCAAGTTACTTGAGTAATTTATATCCAAGATTATCGATTGTGAGCTGCTCTCAGTAATATCAACAGTTTCTGGCAATGAAAAATCGATAGTTGCCACTGATGGAGGTGAAACAATAACAGGCGCCTGAATTACTTGGCTCGGTTCTGTATCACTACCACCGCCGCAAGCAAGCATTAAAAAGCTTAAAGCAAAGATTGAAGTGCCTTGCAGGCATCTTGTTAACAGCATAAATGTCCTATTTATATAACAAACGTAAATGACTCAAGGTGATAGACACTGAACTTTTGTTGAGATTTTTTCAGTGTCAACTCAAGCTCATCAAGTTGGAGTTCTTTATTTCGCTGTCAAATTAAATGTCACAACATGCAATTGAAACACACGTAAAAAGTGGTAATAGCCACATATATTTATTTAAACGTAGGGATATCATGCGCTTGTGTTTGGTTTTTGAGCGGTTGGACCAGTTAGACCAATCTCTTGTTCAGGTTAGAATTTTTCCGTTATAGAATGCCGTTCAACTTAAAGAGAACCAGCAAGTTATTTGGATGAAATGACAGGGCCACGTGTATTGGTCGCGCTAAAATTCTTTGCTCCCTTCATAATAATTATGACATTTCTACAGGATATAAATTGAAAAGTAGTAACCCTAATTTATCTTGGCTAAATTTAGTCGCTTTATCATTGATATTTATGTCAATTCATTATCAAGCAAATAGTGCTGAAATAAGTTTGGAGCAACCAACCGAACGCATACTGGTAACTGGTTCGCGAATAATGCAACTCAAAGATGAGACTGCAAGCCCAGTCATTGTGATTTCTTCAGAAGATATCAAAGAGAAAGGATTCAATAGCATTTATGAAACTCTCCAATCTGTATCTGTCGCAACTGGCTACAATTTAGGTCAAGCTGTTGGAGGAAGTGCCAGAAATGCCGAAACGATCAATTTAAGAGGTTTAGGTCCAAATCGCACATTATTTCTTTTAAATGGCAAAAGAGTAGCAAATTACCCAAGAGCATTTAACGGAGACTACAATGTATTCAACGTTGCTAGTTTGCCTGTTTCGGCGGTAGAAAGAATTGAAATTGTCACAGCGGCTAGCTCATCAATTTATGGTTCTGACGCGATGGCTGGTGTAGTTAATATCATCACCAAACAGAATATAGACGAAACAATAATTGATTCCCGTATATCGCGCTCAAGTAAAAATGACGCTGACCACAAGCGGTTTTCTATAGTTACAGGAAACACTAATACCGATTCAAGTTGGACCTTAGCGATAGAGTATGACAAGCAAGAAGGCCTCATTGGAAAACAACGTGATTGGCTTGATGATCGCTTTGACACTCCAGCAGATCTTGCAGGCCAATCAGAGTTCAGAACGTCATTGCCTCGTGCGT
The DNA here is from genome assembly GCF_030730205.1 of Paraglaciecola sp. Lineage (GTDB taxonomy): Bacteria > Pseudomonadota > Gammaproteobacteria > Enterobacterales > Alteromonadaceae > Paraglaciecola. Next base: position 8,131 of record NZ_JANQVQ010000193.1, on the reverse strand, counting down.
TAAGTGTATTTCAAATTAGTGAAGAAGAAACATTAGTTGATCCAGGGCGGGAAGTTTGTTCCCAGTACGAAAATTTAACTTACACAGGTTTCTTTGTGGGCAATTACTGTGGCAGAGATGGTACAGGTGATAATTCTCTTATCAATGATAGAGAAAACGTCTCCATTTATTATTCTGGCGAATATGACTTATCTCAAGATTTAACGTTTTCGTTTGATATGCTGTATTGGAAAAGCAAGGTCTTTCGTGTAGGTACGCGCGGTTGGTACTCCGAGGAATTGAAAGACGAAGTTATTACTAGCGAATATTGGGAAGGTGATGGAGTGTTCATCGCTAATGACGGATTTGCTTATAGCTTGTCCAGAGAATTTCAACCTGAGGATTTGCTAGGAGGGGAAGGCGCAAAAGAACATTTTGATGAAGACGTATTCAATGTGTCGGCCTCAGTTGAGGGCCTTCTTGATAATCGTTATAAATACGAGATATTTGTAAGCAGCAGTCTCGCAAAAAATAAACAAACGAGTTTTCAGTTGAAAAAAGAAATTGCTTCTGATTATTTTGTTAAACAAAATCCTATCAATGGAGAATTATCTTTCGATATTCAAAATTTTTGGAGACCTCTGGAACTTGACGACTTCAACACAATTTTCGGATTAGACTCATCACAATCAGATAGCCACGTAACGACATTCGGTAGCACTTTAACTGGGGCATTTATCGGTTTCGACAACTTACCCATTTTATTTGCTACGTTTGCAGAATATGAAATGTCTAAATATGATCTTAATGAACATCCGAGAACACTTGGCAACGTAGGTCAAGGTTGGGTAGGCAAAACAGGAACACAGGGTAGTGGAAGTAGAAATCGTTATGCAGTTGGTTTTGAAATAGATGTTCCCTTTACAAAATTTTTAAGTGCTTCTTTATCTGCAAGGTACGATAGATTTATTGACAATACTTTAGTTAAAGGCGCTCCCACTTATAAATTAGGCCTTAAATGGCAACCCATGCAGGCACTCCTGTTCAGAGTGAGTCATGGAACAACGTTTAGAGCACCTGATTTACACAATATATATAAAGGAATTTCTGGTTCAACTGAAAATTATTTTGACTTTGTATTAGCAGACTCTTGCGACGCATTTAACCAAGGACGAATAGAAGATGTACTCATTAGCCAAAATAACCCAGATGCTTTGTCGAAAGCGTGCAACCAAAATATTGAGTTTTCGGGCAGCTACAATATCGTTAACGAAAGTTCAGGGAACGAAAACCTAAAGGAAGAAACTGGTTACTCAAGTTCTCTGGGAGCAGTGTGGCAGCCTACATCCGCCACAACTATCTCATTTGATTTATATAAATTAAAAATAAAAGATGGTGTGCTCCCTGACTCTTTGGATAATTTTAATTACTGGGATTGGGAATGCAGAGCTGGGTTTCGAGAGCAAGGCTCTTCGCAATGCCAACAAGTTTCAACAAACATAGAAAGAAACGATTCTAATAATCTTGACACTCTTAAGATAGAAAAGATCCGCAGCAGTTTTATTAATACTACAATGGAAAAAATGGTGGGTTTTGATGTTTCGATAGATACATCAACAAATATAGCAAATTTTGCTATTTTACGATTGGCATCTTCCTATACGCATACTCTGAAACATTCATTTCAAATGTTTTCAGATGAGCTTGAAGGTAAAAATTACAGAGACAGCTATTTTAACTCAAGTTTTCGTTCCAAAATTAATTCAACTTTGAGTGTAGAATTTGACTCTTTTGACTTTTACATTACTCATATTAGATATGGGTCTTTGCCCAACAGCGTTGATTATGGTGACTGGGATCAACTTGAACAAAAAAGATATTCTCCATTAAACTTTTATAATCTAGGGATAAATTACGAAATCGACTCACAGCAGAATATAAAATTTGGAATATTAAATGCTTTTGATAGCAGAGCGCGTTCTGATGCGTCAGAACAAAACTTCCCTTACTTTAAGTCATTTTCATATCCTCAAAACGCTATTATTATTGGCCGACAATTCACGTTGGCTTACCAAGTAACGATTTAGCGTAGTCTTCAATAGGTGGACTAATTTTTGTCCACCTAATCAGGTGAAGTATATTGAAAGTTATGACAGCAACCAGCACAGAAATTTTTTATAATCTCATCAGTTTAAATGACACTGAAAAGCTCAATTTAATCGAGTCAATTCGCTATGACTCACCAACGCTTTATGAAGAAGTGATCAGACTAATAGACGTTGAAAAAAATTCGTTGAAAAATTTGACTCACCTATTTGCAAAAAACGCGCACGATATGCTCGATAGTCAATCGTTTGTCGGTGAAAAAATAGGCAAGTATATAATAAAGAAAAGGATTGGTGAGGGTGGAATGGGGGTTGTGTATGCCGCACTCAGATGTGATAACACCTATCAGCAAGAGTTGGCTGTAAAATTTTTTCGTCCTTCATTGCTCGAAATATTTGGGCGAGATTTGTTGTTCCTAGAGGCTCAATTACTTGCTTCGATAAATCATCCATACGTAGCAAAAGTATTTGATGCAGGAGAATATCAAAGTCATGTTTTTATCGTTATGGAACGTGTCAATGGTGACAACTTAGCAGTTTACAAACGTACACATAAAGCTGATTTGTCCACACTCCTAAATCTGTTCATCAAAATATGTGAAGCCATAGAACACAGTCATCAAAATCAGGTGTTACATGCTGACATTAAGCCTGAAAATATAATCATCGATGAAAATGGCAATCCAAAAGTTATTGATTTCAACATAACGCAGAAATTATGCACCAAAGAGACGCAAAACACTTTGCTTGCCCTCAGTAAAGGTTTTGCTAGCCCTGAACAAGCAAATGCTGAACACCTTACTCACCAAAGTGATATCTACTCACTTGGAAAGCTGCTTAAATTCTTATTAGAGGGGTTTCGTTTTTCAGCTGATCTTACTCAAATTATCGAAAAGGCAACAAGGCACAACCCTAAGGAGAGGTATGGTGTTGTATTCGAATTGAGAAGCGATATTGCAAATTTTCAAGAAAAACGACCTATAAGCAACAAAAAGAATAGGCCGTTATACGTCACCCAACGATTGGTTCAGCGCCATCCCATTAGTGCGGTATTATTTACTCTGTTTATTTTTAGTCTATTCAGTTTTACCGTCGTTATTGTTGATAAAAATTATAAGCTTACACAAGAAAAAGAACTGACAGAAGACATGATGCTCGAACTAACGAATCTGGTTTTTTACGGAAAAAATGTCGAGCACGAGCAATCATTTGATTCCATTCTAGATTTGACTCGAAAACGAGTCATTGCGAATCAGTCGCTACCCGCTGAATTAAAACAAAAAATGTTACTGTCGATGCTACAGCCATTACCAAAAAAGCAAAAAATAGAAGTTGAATGCCAAGATGACTGTTAAGAACGCTGGCAGACAGAGGTTAAAAGTAAGTATTGTTTCCTTGGGGTTGTTGTTGATTCTGTTCATTTTTTTAAAATACGATAATGTGAAGAGGGGACAGATTATATCTCCCCGTATTTCAGGGCTATATTATAAAACAAGTTCTGGATCACATGGTTTTACCGATAATGGCTTTTTTTATTATAAAGATGGAGACAACCTAGACTTTTATTTGGCTGCTGGAAATGGCAGTCAATTTACATTGGGAACCATTACTGCTCAGTCACAGATAAGTATATCAATGCTTTCGGTTGCGCCTCGCAGAACCGCAAACGTAATACGACTATTGGCGATGCTAGACAACACTCCAGATGATTTGCAACATATATCCATCAATCAAAAGCGCATAGAAAAAAATAATTTCATTACAGAATTAGCCAAAATTGATTTTTATTCCCTTAATCTGGAAACTAAACACCTTAACGACGATTGGCCGACTGAAACACAGGCAATGGGCTACTTATCAGCCCCCGTTAGTACCGAAGCAAACAGCTTTAATACTGACGAAATACTGTTTACACCAGTCAATGAAACGATAAAAAATTTTCATATACAGCTGAGAAATTTTAACGGTGAGCTTTGCTTTTATGACCTTTCCAAATATGAACAAAAAGACTATTTTGGGCCGATAGGAGAAACGACGTTTAAAGTCACATCAACTGGGATCTACGAATACCAAGACATTGGTGATTTCTTTTGGGGGTGTAATTTACAGTCAGGCGAATCTACTACCGAAACTCAATTTCATTTGATAGATAACTTCGACCAATTTGAAGGAATAATTGGTTGTGCCGCTACAGGTTGTAAAAGAAGTGACCTCACGGGGTTTTCAATTGAAAATTACCATGACGGAAACGAGTATAAATTCCGCTCTATGGCAATAAATTTTGATTCTAAAACAAACATACTAATTAAAAAGGTACAGGGTTTGGGGCCAAACGATAAAATCACCGTCCCAAATAGAGGTGAAGCAATTCAATTTTCTGTGCCATTGAAATACAACAAGCCCATCGACTTTATAGGCAATTGGATTGAAACAAAATATTTAGAAAATGGAAACATTGAGCAAACGTGTCTTTTCATCAGTAAAGACTCTTTTTATTCTCAAGCTGCTGTCAATGGAAGTTGTGATGCCAAAATTGTTTACGATAACAGCAATGTCCAGGACTTATACAGGGACATGTGGTGGCTTAAAACAAATAGTAGAAAGGCTAACTTAGCTCAATTAAACACAACCGTTAAATGGACGGATAGCTATGGACAGCCACACTATACGACATGGGAATATCTCCCCGCAGGAGAAGATTGGCAAGCTGGCTTGTTATTTAGATTTGAAAAACGCATGATTGAAGACGTACTAGGGTCACAGAAGATGAATATTGTTAAGATTTCAGAATTTCGAAAGCTGTGAGTTAATTGAATGTCAGAAGAAGAAATAACCAATCTAATTAAATGTTGGCAAAATGATGAAGCGCCCGAACGAGATATCCTTCTTGCCCTCGCTTATCAGTTTATCAAGGATATGTCGGCAAACCATTATTCGAACTTACCTGAAGACGCTAACACACATTTACTTTGCCAAACATCGACTGATTTGGCTCATGATGTATATATTAAACTAAAAAAATCTGAACAACTTCTTCCTATTGAATCCGTCAGGCAGTTTTACGCATACATCAATGTGACTGTAAGAAATTGCTTTCTTGATAGCTACCGTTCTAGTTCATCAACAAAGTATAGGCCTTCCAGTAAAACAACTCTCACTTCAACTAATGCTATTAACCAAATTGGTAGTAGTGTTGAGAATGATGTTGAATTATGGTCGATAAGCACTCAACTTGAGACTTTAGGAATCAAATATCCCAGAGCTGCTGAAGTCATTGAACTTAGATATTACTCTCAGCTTCAAAATAAGGAAATTGCACGCATGCTTAATATTTCTGTCAGGACAGTTGAAAACGATTTACATTTTGCAAAAATTTGGCTTAGTAAAAATTTGGCTTAGTAAAAATATCTATAATTTAATAATGCCTACAGCACCGAATTATCTAAATATTTATGACATTTAATTCGGTGTGAAGCCTAAACTTTGTTCGCTATTTCTATTCACTTTCAAATGATTAAGCATGTTAATTTGTACTTAAAACTGATCCACGATTTGCATCTAAAACTGATCCACCCAAGTAGTCTTATATGACCATATTCATGTTTTAGTTTCTAGCGCTTTTTCTCCTTTGATTTTTTAGTGGATTCTTTAAATCTGTAACTGTCATTACCCGTTTCTATGATGTGGCAATGATGGGTTAGCCTGTCTAACAAGGCCGTTGTCAATTTTGCATCACCAAACACTTTTGACCATTCAGTGAAGTTCAAGTTGGTGGTGATAAGTACACTGGTTGTTTCGTAGAGTTTACTGAGTAAATGAAACAGTAATGTGCCACCTGCTTGGCTGAAGGGAACATAGCCTAATTCATCTAACACGACTAAATCACAATTCGCTAAACGATTTGCCATTCGGCCAACGTGGCCCGCTTGTTTCTCTAGCTCTAGTGTATTGACCAGTTCGATGGTTGATAAAAAGCGTACGCGATATTGATGGTGCTGAATGGCTTGTACGCCAAGTGCCGTCGCTAAATGGGTTTTTCCTGTGCCAGGGCCACCGACGAACACTACATTTTGGCAATCTTCGATAAACTCGCAGCGATGCAACCCTCTGATGAGGTATTCATCGACCTCACTTTCGCTGAAGTCGAAGCCATAGAGGTCTCTGTACACAGGGAATCTGGCAGTCTTCATTTGGTAGGCGATACTGCGCACTTCTCTATCGGCTACCTCAGCTTTTACAAGTGTGTCGAGTATGGGCAAGGCTTGTTTGTATGCAGGTGAATCTTGCGATGTTAACTCGGCAACACTGCTTGCCATACCGTGTAATTTAAGTGTTTTAAGGGTGTGTAATAAAGCTTCAGTGTGCATAACGTTTTCCTCTTAATGTGTCATAGCGTGATGTATCGCTGGTCGGCTCTGTGATTAATTGCAGACCTTTAGTCATCGGAACTGGCGCAGGTGGTGAAGGGTTAAGTAGTCGACTTAGGCAGTTCATGACATGTTGTTTGGAAGGGCAGCCTGCGTCTAAAGCCATTTCAACCGCCTTCACAACATCGGCTTCATCGTGATGTAATATCAGCGATAACACCTCAACCATCTCCCTATCACCACGCTCCCGTTGCAAGAGAATGGATTGCAGATGTTTAAAGCTATCTGGCATGGCATTAAACGGTCCGCCATTGCGCAGTGCGCCCGGTTTACGTTGCGCAACCAGCAAGTAGTGTTGCCAGTCATATATTATTTTACCCGGTATATCATGGTTACTTATGAACACACGGTTGTGCTCTGCTATTTTCTGGCCTTGTGCAATAAAGATAAGACGACTTGGGTAAACTTGCAGACTAATACGCCGATTAGCGAAGCTGGCGGGCACGGAGTATTTATTGCGGTCGAAGTTGACTAAGCAGGTGGAAGATACCTTTTTACTGTGCTCAATGAAGCCATCAAATTGGGCATTCACTTTCATCAACTGTCGTTGCTCTTGATACCATATAGCCTCAATGGTGCTATCTGTGAACTGCGGGTGCTTGCGTGTTTGCCAGTCTTTTATACATTCAGTTTCTAGCCAATCATTGAGTTCAGTCAGTGAGCTAACACGCGGCAGGCGTTGCCAAATTACTGAGCGAGCATCACGAACATTCTTCTCTACTTGGCCTTTTTCCCATCCCGCTGCCGGATTGCAGAAGTCTGCTTCAAACAGATAATGACTGACCATGGTCAGGAAACGGCGATTAACAATGCGCTCTTTACCCCTTTGCACCTTATCAACAGCTGTTTTCATGTTGTCGTAAATACCACGCTCAGGCACGCCATTAAACACCCTAAACGCATGATTGTGGGCATCAAACAGCATTTCATGACTTTGGGTAAGATAGGCTCGTAGAATAAAAGCACGGCTATGGCTGAGTTTGAAATGAGCGACTTGCAGCTTGGTTTTACGACCATCAATAAAGGCATAGTTTTCGCCCCAATCGAATTGAAAGGCTTCACCTGCTGCAAACTCTAATGGCACGTAAACTTGATTGGATGCAGCTAATCGCTGCTCTTCACGCCACTTGCGTACAAATGCAGCAACTCTGTCATACGAGCCTGAATAGCCCAGTGGCAATAAGTCCTCATAAAGGTTTTTAACGGTTTTACGCTCTTTCCTGCGCCGCCTAACGTCACGCTTAAGCCAGCTAATAAGCAGTTCTTCGAACTCATCAACTTTACCCAAGCTCTGCCGCTTGGTGTAAACAGGCTCAGCATTTTCCTTTTTGAGATAACGCCGTACGGTATTGCGAGATAATCCAGTGCGTTTAGTAATTTCTCGTTGGGACAAACCATCTCGAAAATACCATCGACGCATAACACTTAATAATGACACATCTATCACTCCACATTCTCCTGCTTAGGGACGGCAGGAGGTATTAAATATGTGGATCAGTTTTAGATGCAAATTAGGGGGTAAAGTGGATCAGTTTTGGATGCAAAATAACAGTTTCGCATCAGGGACAGCTACTTGTTGGCTACACTTGCGAAGAATGAGCCAGCGAGTAGATGTCCCTG
>NZ_JANQVQ010000192.1 GCF_030730205.1 Paraglaciecola sp. | reverse complement strand
GCTTAAACACACACCAACTATAATGCCAAGCACTTGCCTTATAGGCGCTTTCATACTTATTCCTTTTTCTTTTGTGAGAACACATTCATTTCAGTTGATAACATCATTATAACTCAATCAACATTTGACCAAAGTAACCAAATGTAAAAGCTTATAACCGGCAATTCTCAGCCTTCATCATAACCACTAGGCACTTCTTAGTTGGGAGAGACAAGTTAAAAAAATGGCCATAAAGTAATGACAAAATCAGTGTATTGACTCTTTCAAAGAGTCTCTAATTCAATACATTTTTGTACTAAATGCTTGGGTTTAGCTACTTTTAAAGTGGATTAGGCAGTTTATTGCTCAATAATTAAATCTTCTACTCTGGTTAGCCCCTATTTTCAAAAAATATATGTATGCCTATGGTAACACTTGGTTTTTTGATTTATTGTTCGAGTGCTGTCATCTATTGTTACATTTAAGTTCGGTTTATTAAGGGAATAGGATGTTAAATCGATTAATTAGAGCATGTTTGCTAATCGGATTGTGTATAAATAACGCAAATGCAGCCACCACTGAGGTGAAAGGCTTAGGTGCTATTGTTGAAGGAAATATTTCTGATGCTCGAAAAAATGCATTGGAGGACGCTAAACGACTAGCTGTTGAACAACTACTAGGTAGTTATATCAGTGCAAGAACTGAAACAAATAATTTCATGTTGGCATCAGAAAAGATATATTCAACAGTAAAGGGGCATTTAGACAGCTACGAGATGCTTGAAGAGGGAAAAATTGATTCCTCTACCTATTTTGTCAAAATAAAAGCCAATATAAATGATAGCCAAGCGATAGCGGCAACTAGTCAAGAATTATCAAAATTTAATTGGTATAAGCAGCCAACTATTGCCATAACCACTCTTATTGAGAATGGGGATTATGCAACGATTGCTCAAGCAGTATTCAAAGCAGAATTAACGTCATACTTAAAAAGGTTAGGTTTTAATGTTATTGACTCAGTAACAACATCGTCACTGAGCCCTTCATTCATTATAAGTAGCAGCTTAAGTACTAATATTTCTCGCTCTAACTATCAAGACATTGAACTCCATTCAAATCAAATTTCAGTCGCTACCCAATTACTCAACGCTAGAACCGGCAACGTCCTCTCAACTTCTACTGAAGCAAAACAATCCACGGGCGTAAATAGCTTAAAAGTGCTGAGTACCTTGGCTGAACAACTTGCCCAACGAGTGTCGCAAAGAATCAATTTAGATACAAAAATAATGTGGCTGAATAATTCTACCCAAGAAGTTTTACTCAATTTGGATTTTAAAAATCACCAAGAAGCGATGGCAGTAGAAGCTATTCTGTCAGATGCAGTTGTTGGTTTGAGTCCACTGCAAATTCATATGAAAGAGTTAAATAAACGCGTTTATTTAACAGAATATCAAGGATGGTCAGAGCAGCTTTATGCGCAGTTAAATGCGTTAAGTTTAGATCCTAACATCCCATTCATCGTGTCACGTTTTAACGGTTCAGAAATTACTCTAAGTTCAAAGCATTAGGAAAAAGTGATGAAAAAAGCTCTATTAACCACCGCCGTTTTAATCGCATTAAGTGGTTGCGGTTCAACGTCTCAGGGTACCAAAGAATTTGATACAGCGAATAAATTAGCATCCGTTAATCAGTATGATGAAGCGATTGCATATCTTGAACAGGCTGTTAGTAAAAATCCGAAAAATCAGCAGTTTGCTACAAGGCTTGCAGATTTAAAATTACGTTATTCGCAAGCAAATTTAAACAAGGTAAATGATTTGTTGGCTGCGGAAGTAACCAAAAAATCGCTGGATGAAGCCGAAGCCTTAATAACCGACTTGGCAAAAGTCGGTATCAGCAGCGGTGAAACCGAAGCTATGATTCAAACAATCTCACTAAAAAGAGCAAATTTATATACTGACTTACAGCAACAATACGAGCTCGCTAAACGAGCCATTTCCGCTGATGATTGGAAAAATGCCCATCAACTTCTAGTGAATATTGAAAGCCGTTTCAGTAATTACGAAGACATACAAAACCGTTTAAAAACAGTTGTTGCTGAATCTAATAAATATTATTTAGGGCAAGCCAATACGGCAATCAAAAACGATCAGTTTGAACAGGCTCGACAATATCTGAATGATTTGTTGAGTATAATTCCAAACAATCCTATTGCTAAAAGCTTGTTGAAAAAAGTAGAGCAAAATGACAATCAGGATTATTTTCTCAGTAAAGTTCAAAGTGCACAAGATAGTGAAAATTGGGGTGACGTTATCACTAACTGCAAGGCAGCTCTGACATACGGGAAAGCTAGTACAGAGTGCAATGAATTGCTAAAGGTTGCCAAACAAAAACAATCGGAGCAAATAGCTAACGCCATGTTAGAGTCTATGAGTGAGGGCAGACTGATCGAAGCAAAAGAGCAATTTTTAGCGTTAAGAGAGTTAAACTCTCTTGCGTCAAATAAGCTTGAAAATTTGCGCACAGCACTTTCTCAACAAGCAGATTACAGTGCTGAAACTTATACGCAAAAAGGCCAATATGGTATGGCTCTCGTATTACTTAACGTCATTAGCGTTGTAAATCCTGCTTATCCTGAACTGTTCACAAAAGTGCGGAATGTCGAAGATAATATCTACAGTCGTGCTAGACGCTCTATTGCGGTTTTTGATTTTAATAGTCCTTCAAGTAGCACTGACGCTGGCGTCATTGTTGCCAATAATTTGATTTCTCGTTTGTTTAATAACGCTAGTAGTGACATCAAAATTTTAGAACGAGAAAAGCTATCTTCCATATTAGAGGAAATGAAACTCGGACAAATAGGCGTGGTCTCTGAAAATACGGCCAAAGAAATGGGGCGGATTTATGGTATCGACTACGCAATCATGGGTTCAGTACTATTGTATAAAGTTGATGAAAATACGGCCTCTAGTACTAAAACCATTCGTTATCAAATTGGTCAAAAAATAGAGGATAATATTGAATACCTTAATTGGAAGGCGGTAAACCCCAGCCCTTCTAAGCAAGAACTTAAAACAGCCCCCCTTGCGAAAATAATGGTCCCAGAATTTGGTGAAAAAGAATACGACGTCACCCAAACGAAAAAAGTAGGTTTCATTCAGTTGTCATTTAGGATCGTAAATGTGTTAACAGGTGAAAATACTCGCGTTGACACTATTGAACGCAAAGTCCAACTTGAAGATACCTCAAACGCTGGGGTTCAAGATGCTGGAATTATCTTTGACCCTATGGAAGTGCCTACCGATACTGAAATCATGCAGCAACTTACAGATGAAATAGTAGAGCACATGGCAGGAGAGGTCTTGCGTCCATTACAGCAATTAGAAACCTTTTATTTCAACGAAGGTCAAGACCGAGAGCAGCGAGCTGAATTTGATATTGCTGTTGAAAACTATACCTATGCAATTTACAACGAACGATTGAAGTCAGTCTCATCCTCTCCAGTCACTATTGAAGCCAATAAACGCATAAACGAACTTCTTGCTCGTTATCGTTTTACTATTAACTAAGTAAAACTTTACGGACGAATTATATGTCTCTATATGGCCAGAGATTGAGGGGCTTGTTTGTAGTTTTTTGTTTGTACAGCGTAGTTTGCTCCTACTCGTATGCAAATAACAAACATCATAGTGTTGCTATTTTTCAATTTACCGCAAAGAGTATGGATGTGGTTGGAATTGAAAATGACGTTGGCTATGTTGTCCGAAACGAACTGCGTAAGAATGAAAGCTTAATTCTGCTTAATCAACGTGAAATGGAAGTCGTATTAATGCGGAATCGCATTATTCAAGGCTTTGATGAGCAACAAGCGTTGGCGGCAGGGCAGGCACTCGATGTTAACTTTGTCTTAATGGGAACGGTCTCAAGAATTAATTCAAATATACAAAGCCATATTGCATTATTTTCTTCAGCCAATCGTCAAATTATTGCCGATTGGAATTTCACTTTTTTAAATCAACAAGATGTACTAAATCGAGGAAAAGTAATAGGAGAAACAGTAGCAAAAGCTATCGATGACTTTATCTCTGTTTCTTCTAATAATAATGATCCTGCAGGAGCCCAAGCAGCTTGGCTGGAATCAATTAGCGCTGAGGTTAGTGAAGGGCAAAGTCGAATTAAATGGACGGTAGGGACTTTTGCACCAGAAAGTCTGGGTTTTAATATTTACAGGGGCTTATCAGAACAAGGGCCGTTTAGCTATATTTCTAGTGTAATAGAGCCTGAGTTTGTAGATGATATAAGCGGTATTAATGGAGAAGCTTTTTATCAAGTATCGCTTTTGACTCCCTCAGGTGATGAACTGAGGAGCAATCAATTAGCTAAAATTAGTATTAATGTTCAAGTCGAATCAAATCTTGCTGCTCCAGCTATTTTATCGGTAACACATTTAATTAAAGGCATTGAAGTTGCGTTCTTACCGTCAGCTCAAAATATTGGCTTGCACATAGATGCTTATCAGCTAGTCAGGCGTCAAAAAGGACAAGTTTGGAAAGAAGTAAATCGTATTTCTTTAGATAGCCTCAATACTAGTAGTAACAAAAGTGATAAAAACTCAGTTATCAAGCAATACACATTAATTGATGCTGAGTCGCAATCTGTGAGTGGTCCAGTCGAATATGCAGTAAGAGCGACTTCTAACGGAGAGTTTGGAAAAACATCAGATTCAATTTCTCATATTCCCGTCCAGCCCCCAAGTTTAATTGATACGGGGGTGTATGGAGTTAGGCAGGCGCTGGTTAAATGGCATGCGGTGCAGGCAGGTAAAGGCTATAACATCTATCGGAGAGGTGAAAATGAAACAGGAGAATGGTTGCAAATAGCATCCGTGAATGATGTAGACCAAACTAGTTATGTTGATAAAGACTATTCAGCAGAAAATCAGGCCTTTCAATACGCCATAAGTGTTTTTGACGATTATTCATCTTCACCGTTGGGCGAGCCAATTATTCTTAGAAGTCAGGGGCCATTGCCCGCTCCCTTAAATCTGACAATTGAGAGCGGCTTAGCAGGTAAAATTGCTTTGACTTGGCAAGGCATTCAAGATCCAGACCTTACAGGCTACGCTATTTTCAGAACGCCGTTCTCTGAACAAGTCAATATCACTTTAGAAAAAATAGCCGAGGTTAACAATCCAGCAGTAACGCACTTTGTTGATAAACAGGTCGGAAAAGACGGTAGTAGCTACTATTACGCGGTAGCAGCGCTAAATACGGTTGGTGCTTCTGGTGATTTGTCGCAGGTACAACAAGGAACGAGTAAAGAGTCACCACAAGCGGTTAGCCAATTTTCCGCTCTATTAGAACAGGGTGTAATGAAGTTAAGTTGGACTCGAGCTGAAGACACTGACAATCTCGTGCGTTATCGAATTGAGAGACGTTGGCAATTACACACTTGGCAAGAGTTAACGATACTTGAAGGGCATATTTTTTCGTTTACCGATGCTCAACTGTTACCACAAGGTACTGTGGAATATCGCATTATCGTTGTCGACGCTGATAATTTAAGCAGTGAGCCTATTTCCACCGTTCCTCAGAAAAACACTAACAGCTTGGTCATACTCCCTCAGTCTAGCGGGTTACTTCGTAAAGTGAATCTTGCTTGGCAAGCCATACCCGTAGTCGAAAAATTACAGATTTTACGGCGTAAAGGAGGTGAAGAGTGGCAGTTGATCACAGAGTTAAAAGGGACAGAAACCCACTACCAAGATTCTAAAAATCTAGCTGACGGTATGGAATATGAATACATCATTGCGGTGTGGTACGCAGAACAATTAGTCACTCAATCAGCAGCATTTTCAGTGAAAACTAAAAATATTCCAGCACCGAAGGGAGTAAGCATTATTAGTGGTAAAGCCAATTTAATTACGCTCAATTGGCCCTTGCTTGACGATCCGGATATTAAGAGTTACGTAATATATCGAGCGACGCAAAAGGATGCTTATTCCTCGTTTAAATTTTTGGCTGAGGTGCCAACTGCGGCGCCTGCTACATATACGGATTCTGTTTTAAGTGGTTCGATAGAGCATGGTGTGAACTATAGATATGCAATCGCTAGTCGAAATACCTATGATGCTATTGGTCCAATGGGACAATTTTTTGAAGGAAAAAGTAAAAAGCTTCCAAGCCCTGCCTTTAACTTAAGCATTAACACTGAGGGCGAAAATCTAACAATTAGGTGGCTAACTGGTTCAGAAACAGACCTACAAACAGCAGAAATTTATCGACGTTGGAACCATGAAGAGCAGTGGACATTATTAGATAAGTTTGATGCGGCCACAACGCTATACCGAGATAGCTTATTACTTCCTTATGCAAGCGCAGAATACAAAATAAGACTGCTTGATGTCGATGGTCTAATTAGCATTGATTCAACTGTAGTTTCTGCTAAAAGCCCGCAAAAAATTGTTTTACGTGCAGCCAATCAAGAGCTACTAAGAAAAAGTGAATTGACTTGGTCATCAATTGATTTGGTAAAAAAATATAAAATTTTACGTTCAGAAAACAATGTAACGTGGCAGGAAATAGCGACTACGGATAAAAAAATCTTTATTGACGATAAGAATTTGCTCGATGAAAAACAGTACTTTTATAAGGTAATAGCATTGGATAAAGACGTTAGCTTGGGGGAGAGTAATACGATAGAAGTCATGACAAAAGCGCTCCCCAGACCACCCGAATCTTTTAAGGCGTTAAGTGGTAGCGTAAAAAAAGTTGAATTATCATGGGCTCCCTTTGATGACCCTGATGTTGGCGGCTATATCGTTTATCGCTCGTTAGAAAACGGCAAAGTGGATGAGCTTCAGAAGTTAAGTAGTTCAGAATCACGTTATGTTGATGAAGGTGGTTTTTTCAGCAAACTGGAGCACGGTACAGAATATCAATACATCATTTCTAGCTTTAACCGTTTTAAAGTTGAAGGACCTAAAAGTGAGCCGATTAGTGCGAAGACAAAGCTAATACCCTCCCCAGTGTTAGCTTTTAAAGGAGATATAATTGAAAAAAACGTATTGCTGACGTGGCAGAGCAGTAGCGAAATCGATATTAGTCAATATCTTATTTATCGAGGTAAAACATGTAGCCGAGCTAGTAAATTAGTTTCATTGGACAATCAGTCAACTAGCTATATTGATAGAACAGTAGAATTAGGTAATGAATATTGTTATTACATCTTAGCTAAAGACGAGGATTCACTTGAGAGTAATCCTTCTTTAGAAGTGAAATTAATCTTACCTATGGTTGGGACATTAAAATGAAAAAACTAAGTGCGTTATTGTTACTTTGCTTTTCAGCGAAACTTTGCGCTGAAGGAGCCAATCAAACATCTCAGTCGCTTAATAGTGAAGAGCTGCAACAGATAAAGAAAAAATATGAAAATTGCGTATTTGAAAATGGTCGAATTATTTTGAACACGAGTAATTTACGAGATGCGATGGAATACGCGCCAATGGCTTGCAGAAAAGAGCTATTGCAAGCGAAAAAATATCTATTGGAAAGCGCTTTTAAATTGGATGTCATTGATCAGCTCGTGAGTTCAATCGAGGAAGGGGTCAAAATCGATTTAGCTGGGCGACTCATCATTCAATTGAAAGCGGATTATAAAGGTAAATAAGATGCGTTATACAAGGATTGTTACTGCAGTACTCGTTGTTTTTGCTACTTATTCTATCAGTGCCAAAGAAGCGGGCTTACTCACCGCAAGTGGTTTTGGTACGGCAGACTTAAGCAGTGTGACCATAGCGGCGCAGGCTAAAATGATGGCTCGACGTGCAGCTATAGTCGATGCTCAACGCAACCTAAGTGAGCAAATCAAAGGTATTAGGTTGACTGGTGGCACCACAATGGAAGAGTATGAAATTAGTAGTGATATAGTCGCAACAAGGGTTAAATCGTTGTTAGCTGGTGCATTTGAATACGATCAAATCATCAGTGAAGATGCGCAAAGCGTTTCTGTTGAAGTGGTCATGGCAATTTGTGTAAACAACGAACCTGAAGTCTGTAGAAGTCGAATGAACATGCAAGAAATAGAGCAATTCATTCAAAGTAATCAACCAGCTGGTAACGAATGAATTTTTCGTTGAAATACGCATCGGCATTGTTTTTATGTATTGTTGGGAATGTGTATGCACAAAGCGTTGATGAACTTGACGATGAGTTTTCAACCCTAGATGCAGCTCTGGATGCAAAATTTGAGCGTCATGATGCGGATCTTGAAAAACGCTTTTTGCAAGTCAAACTTGCGGTAGAAAAAGCGTACCAAGGCTTGACTGAAAAAATATCCGTCAATTGGCAGGATGATGTAACACTCCCAAATGCTAAATCGTGGACAACTTACGATGACACATTAACAACAAGAGCAACCTTTGATTTTGAAGAAGGTGTTTATCGAATCGAGTCTCTGCTTGAACATGACGTTGTGTCAAGCTTATCAATGTTGAAAGCGTTTGCAGTCAAAGTAGCCCAAAGCAATCAGTCGCAACTTGCTGACGCTGATGTTTTTAAGCAGGCGTTGGAGAAAGAGCTGACGTACGCCAATGCTAAACAAAATTTGGTTTCTTTTTCACCACCGACTTCGCCCTATGTGCATACCGATGACATACTTGCCAATGATACGGTGGCCCAAATAGAAGCATTAATTGAAGAGGCGGTATTGAGCAACCAAAGCGGCAATTCGGCAGCTGCACAAGTTTTAATTAAGACCACTCCTACAAAAATAGACTCAGTTGGGAGCAAACTTAAAAAAAACGCGTCAAGCAATCTGCTACTTTCAGAGGCCGATGTTGCTGCCGCACAACCAAGTACATCATTAATAATTCAAACCAATAAATCCGTTAATAAATTCGTATTAAGCATCCCATTTATAAACGGTTATCAGAAAAAACTTCTTGAGAGTAAAATAGATTTAGTTAAGGAACTCGCCAATAAGTATTCTTTAGATGTATCACTAATCTTAGCGATTATAGAAACAGAGTCGAGTTTTAACCCCATGGCAATGTCTCCTGTGCCAGCATTTGGTTTGATGCAATTGGTTCCTAGCACAGCGGGGGTCGATGCATACGAATATTTATATGGTCAGCGTAAGGTTGTCGAACCCGACTACTTGTTCGACCAAAATAATAATTTAAAACTTGGCGTTACCTATATTCATCTTCTTTCTAGCCGTTATTTACGGGGCGTTCAAAATACTCAAAGCCGTCTTTACTGCATACTAGCGAGCTACAACACTGGTGTAGGGAATTTGGCGAGAACATTTGTTAACAAAAAAAGTTTACAGCTTGCCATCACAAAAATTAATTCTTTGAGAGCAGAACAAACCTATTCCCATTTGATGGACAATTTACCCGCTCAAGAAACTAAACATTATTTACAAAAAGTGCTTGCTCGTAAAAAAACTTATATCAGTTTTGATTTGTAACACAGTCAGAAAGGAACCAGAAAAGCATGATTAAAAGTTTATATCTAAGTTTTTTCATTTTGACCATTTTTCTTTTAGGTGCCTGCAAGTCAACGAATGACGTTAATAAACCAGTAGATCAAAAAAATTCTTTAGAATTAACATCGCAAAAGAACAGTGTTGCGGATGAAGTGATAATAGCTAAAAAAACTTTAAACGAGACTTCTTTAGCAGAACAAAGCACTATTCAGTTTCCACAATCAATTGCCATACTACCCTTCTTTAATAGTACAAAAGAGCCTGCGGCCCCTCAAATTTTACGCAGTACTTTATTCGGGCATCTTGCGAGCACGAATTATCGATTTTCTCATATCAAAGACATCGATAATCGGTTAACTGTCCTCGATCCCAATCAAAACTTAACGCCCAAAGATGCTGGATTTCTATCTAATTTGCTCGATGTGGATGGTTTATTGTTTGTAGAAATTTTGAATTACGACAAATTTTATGTCGGTATTTACGCACAAATTACTTTTTCAGTGAGAGTGTCTTTAGTGAATGCTAAAGGACAAACACTATGGCAAAGGGATTTTGAAGAAATCTCACGTGAAGGTGGTGTTTCGATGAACGCGTTGTCAATGTTATACAATATTGCTGTGACAGCTTTTCATCTCTCTGATGAAAATTTACTTGCTGTAGCGGATAAATTAGGCCGCAAAATTTATAACGACTTCCCCCAGCCAGATAAATACCAACAAGTAACACATTCTTATATCGATACTGTTTTGCATGATGGAGTAGACAAAGTTCTTAGATATGGTGACGCACTACAAGTAGGAATAAAAGGTGAAGCAAATAAGCTTGCCAGTGTTAGCATCGAAGGTATCGATCAAGTCTTCCCTTTGACTGAAAAAGAGCCTGGAATATATCTAGGGTCAATTTCCGTTGACAGGCGTTGGAACGGAAGTGAGCTAATGTTAACGGGGTACTTAAGAGATAGCTCTGGTACCACAAGTAAATACATAAGTTCTGTCGGTCTCGTGAATTTCGATAATGTCCAACCTGAGCCTGTGAGACTTCTCAGACAAAAAAATGAAGCAACACGCATATCGCTGGAGTGGACTCACAAAGAAACCGATTTACGTTTTGTTATACTTAATATGAGAGTGGAGCAAGATCAGCAAGTGTTTGAAACTTATCAAACTGAGTTTGTTTGGCAACATCAGGCACCACTATTTGACGAAGTTAAATTAGCCATAATTGCGATAGATAAAGCAGGAAATAGAAGTCAACCACTCCTAGTATCAAGTCCAGTTTATCCTCTTGCAAGTATGTATGAAGCAAGATTAATACAAGTCGCGCGTCTACCCAAAGATCTTAGTGGTCAATGGATACTACTTCGAGAGCAAGGGCCTTTTATTATTGATCAGCCAGTTATTCAGCCACCAGGCAGTACCTTATTTATTCAACCCGGCACGGAAATACACTATTCAAGCGCTGGAAAATTGTTAATTCAAGGTAGTATTTTTATGTTTGGAGAGGATTTAGTTGCGCTAAAAGCAATAACGGGTGATATGGCAGCACAGACATATTTGACGCTAGACAGTAAAGAACACGTTTATATTGATGGGGTATCTATCCAAGGTGCTGGAATAGGGATTGAGGTCTTGAATGGTAAGCCATCAATCGATAATTGTTCAATCGTCGATAGTCAGTATTCGGCTATAGTCGTTAGCAACAGTGCTGTGGTTCATGTAAAAAATTGCGTTTTTCAGGGCAGCAATATGAGTGCTTTGGTCGTGACAGATCAAGCTAGACTTTACATAAGTGACACTCGATTTTCAGAAAATTTCCCCTTCCACATTCAAAGTTCGTCCATCTATGAGCAGGAGGCAATTAACAACGTTTGGCAACCTGCAGCCTCTGCAATGACTATTTTAGGTAAGGTAAGGTATTAAAATGAAAGGATACATTTTTCCTCTGGTAATGTTCTTCAGCGGGCAAACGTTCAGTCAAGAAGCAGGCGTTTATAAAGAATGGCTGTCTGCAAGCAGTAATATGAACTGGAGTTCAGGTATGGTGACTGCCGAAGGATTTGGAATAGCACCTGAAGGAAAACGCATAGAGGTTGGTCGGCTGTTGGCGTGCCGGGCGGCAGTTACTGATGCTCAGAGGAATCTTATTGAAGCAACTCAAGGTGTACGTGTCAGCGTTAGTACTAGTGTCTCTCACTATGCTGCAGAATATGACGTAGTGAAAACTGCGGTAGATGGGGTTGTAAGGGGAGCCAGTATTTTAAATCGAGATATGGGCGACGATGATACATGTAAAGTGACTATGGGTTTATTTATTGCGGGACCCTTATCAAACAGTATTTATCAGAAATCGGTCAATTCAGAGTTAAGTGCTTGGTTAATAATGCAGCGTTTTTTTAGTGGTTTTATATCTAGCGCACACGCTCAGGAATTACCATTAAGTCAATCAAACTCAAACTCTTCATTGAGGCCAGAGATTCAAAAATTAGATGAACGAGTTAGAAAGTTAGAATCAAATCTTTTTATGGAGAGTCCCTCATTAGCGAGTGCCCGGATAGAGTCTCAGCCGACGGGTTTGATTATTGATGTAAGGGGCTATCGATTTTTACCGTCTATTGCGCCCAATATTCAAAATCTAGAAGGTGAAACAATATACCCGAGTCTTCAAGATAAAGAGATCATCATGAAATCGGGTAAGTTGCTTTCATTATTTTCTAGAAGCTTAGAGTTTGCTATGAATCACCCAATTGTTGGTGACAATCCTTTATTGATTAAAGCTCAGAGCAGTAGCGAAAACGCTACTAACATTATTCTTAATCAACAGAATGGTGAACGGTTAGGCCTGTTGGCTGCGAATCACTTTTTTGCCAAACCCGCAGTCATCATCGTGTTAGATTAATTCATAACATGAAGCAAGTTAACAAACGACACTGGTGCCCGTAGACCCAAAATTGATTTGAGATTGGTTCAAAGTAATTACTTACCACCCGTCACATCAATGATACTGCCGGTAACATAAGAGGCTTCGTCT
>NZ_JANQVQ010000191.1 GCF_030730205.1 Paraglaciecola sp. | reverse complement strand
CTGGCGGTGGTGACACTGGTGGCGGTGATACCGGTGGTGGCGACACTGGCGGCGGAGACACAGGTGGCGATACTGGCGGCGGTGATACAAACGCACCAATTACGCTATTTATCTCAGAATATATAGAGGGTAGCAGCAATAACAAGGCAATTGAAATTTACAATAACTCTTCTCAAAGTGTTGATTTGAGCGCAGAAAATGTTGTCTTAGCACGATTTTCAAATGGTGGTACAACTGCAAGTAACATTAATCTGACAGGAACAATTGCTGCCTTCGGGACCCATGTCATTGCACATACCAGCGCAAATGACCAGATAAAAGCGCTGGCAGATCAACTCAGCGGTAGTGTTAGTCACAATGGTGATGATGCTTACACTCTATTAGTGGATGGGGTTGTGGTGGATTCATTTGGGCAGGTGGGCAACGACCCAGGTAGTAGTTGGGGGAGTGATACTTTTTCAACGGCGAATAATACCTTGCGCAGGAACCCCAATGTTCTAACAGGTGATATTATCGTTGATGATGAATTTGATCCAAGCCTTGAGTGGTCGGGTTTCGGAAACGATGTTGCTGATGGTTTAGGGGAACATTCTGTTGATCTTGGCGAAATTTTTATCTCTGAATATATTGAAGGCTCAAGTAACAATAAAGCCTTAGAATTTTATAACCCCAATAGTGTTGCTATTGACTTAACGCCATACTCTTTGCTTCGTTCAGCTAATGGCGGAACAAGTGAAGCAATAATTGACTTAGTGGGCAGTATTGCACCGTATGATGTATTTGTTATTGCCAACAACTCGTCGGTAACGGCAATTTTGGATGTTGCTGACCAGCTTAATAGCAATATTAATCATAATGGTGACGATGCTTACGTTTTATATAACGATGGTGTTGTGATTGACTCTTTTGGACGCGTTGGTGAAAGGGCTGTTTGGGGAAGTGGCGATACGACGAGTCAGAATCATACTTTGGTTCGTAAATCATCGGTAAAGCAAGGTGATGCTATTACTGATGACGCTTTTGACCCTGCGCTTGAGTGGGATGGTTTCGCTCAAGATACCTTCGAATTTTTAGGCAGTTACGGATCGAATGGCGGTGACACCGGTGGTGAAACGGTTGTTTTAGGTCAATGTGCTGACCCCGCTACTTTAATTAGCTCAGTACAAGGTAATGGCGCAATGTCACCTCTTGTTGGTGAAACTCATGTGCTTGAAGCGGTAGTGAGTGCTTCATTTGCGAATCTAAGTGGTTTCTTTATTCAAGAGCAAACCGCTGATATGGATGCCGACATCCAGACATCTGAGGGCATTTTTGTCTATTATTCTGGCGAATTACCAACAGCTGGTACGGTGGTTCGTGTGCTTGGTAAGGTAGAAGAGTATTTTGATAAAACGCAATTAAACGTTACTACCGCTCCCTTAGATTGTGGCGTTGATTCTGTCACTGCTACATCCTTAAGTTTGCCATTTGCTGATGCTGAGTTTCCTGAATCGTTAGAGGGCATGTTGGTAAGTACAAGTTCTGAACTAACGGTAACCGACAATTACAGCCTAGGTCGCTATGGTGAAGTGGCTTTGTCTAATGGTCGCTTGTTTGTACCGACCAACATTTATCCGGCAGGCAGTGAAGAAGCGATTGCGCTTGCAGCTCAAAATGCACTGAATAAAATCACCTTAGATGACGGAATGAACGGTTCAAACCCTGACCCAGTTATTTACCCTACAGGTAACTTGTCAGCCAACAACACCTTACGAGGTGGCGACATAGTAAGCAGTTTGACTGGCGTAATGGACTACAGCTTTAGTCTCTATCGTATTATTCCTACTGAAGCGCCTACTTTCGTCGCAAATAATCCAAGAACAGCGGCTCCAGAACTTACCTTGGGAAATCTAAAAGTCGCCAGTTTAAACGTATTGAACTTGTTTAACGGTGATGGCCAAGGTGCTGGTTTCCCCACTTCTCGTGGTGCGCTCACTGCAGCGGAATTTGAGCGCCAGCTTACTAAAACAGTAGCAGCGTTAGCAGCAATGGATGCTGATATTGTTGGTTTGATGGAAATTGAAAACGATGGTTTTGATTCAACCAGTGCTATCGCAGAGTTAACCAGTCGCTTAAATGCCGTTGTCGGTACAGGTGTTTATACATTTGTTGATGGTGGCGGTGTTATCGGTACCGATGAAATTAAAGTGGCTATGTTGTATAAACCCAGTAAGGTTTCGCCAGTCGGTGGCTACAAAGTATTGACCAGCAGCAACTCTATCACTGATGAGCAAGGGCCGTTATTTGTTGATACTAAAAACAGACCGTCATTCAATCAAAAGTTTGCTTTGATTGAAAATGCTCAAGAAATTGTAGTAAGTGTTAACCACCTTAAATCCAAAGGTTCTACCTGTGGCGTAGGTGATGACGATACTTCAACCGGGCAAGGCAATTGTAACCTCACACGAACTCGTGCCGCCGAAGCGTTAACTGCCTTTTTGGCACAAGAATATCCCGATTCACCAACCTTAATCATTGGCGACTTAAATGCTTATGCTCAAGAAGATCCCATTCTTAAAATTAAAGAAGCGGGTTACACCGACTTAGCGAATTTATTTAAAGGCGCAGACGCTTATTCATATGCCTTTGGTGGTGAATATGGCTATTTGGATCATGCCTTGGCTAACCAAGCCCTGCTAGACAAAGTCGTTGATACCACAGAATGGCACATCAATGCCGACGAACCCACGGTACTTGATTACAACTTCGGTAGTAAATCAGAACAACAAATCAGTGATTTTTATGCACCTGATGCTTACCGTATGTCAGACCATGATCCTGTTGTGAT
>NZ_JANQVQ010000190.1:1843-12587 GCF_030730205.1 Paraglaciecola sp. | reverse complement strand
CCTTGTGTCCCATCTCTGGCAATAAAATACCGAATTCAACCAATCTTCCCTATCGTTAAACGGCATTTTTTGCCATAGTACGCAGCTAATTTTTGAAGCTCAGATTTTGTTGCCAGGAGAAGCTGTGAGCACATTAGAACATTGTGATGCACCAGGTTTAATGCCACTGAAAAGTGCCGTACAAAATATCTTATCGCAAGTAACAGCAGTGAGTGAATCAGAGGTGGTGAGTTTAGCCTTAGCCCATCAACGTGTGTTAGCGACTGACCTTATATCGAACATGAATGTGCCTCCAGCAGATAATTCTGCCATGGATGGTTATGCCCTGCGCGCATCCGATCTTAAGCATACAAGCACCCTACAACTTATCGGTACTGCCCTGGCCGGACAACCCTTCACCGGTCAAATAGAACAAGGTGAATGCGTGCGTATAATGACCGGGGCGGTCATACCGCAAGGCGCAGATGCAGTGGTAATGCAAGAGAACACCCAAATTAACAACGATATGGTTAGCGTTACGCATGTGCCGCAATCTGGACACAATATCCGCCCGGCAGGAAACGATATTCGCCTAGGGGAGCGAGTGTTGGCCAAAGGTATGTGTCTTGGACCGGCTGAACTGGCTCTTATTGCCTCTATTGGCCAAGCAGATGTAAAAGTGATTCGCCCCTTGACCGTGGGGATTATGGCTACTGGTGACGAGCTGACGCCACCTGGCCAGCCCTTAAAAACTGGCGCCATATACGAAAGTAATAGCTACGCCCTAGCCGCTCAACTTCAAAGCATGAAAATGAAGGTACTCAATTATGGCATTGTAGCGGATGATAAAACGGTTTTACGTAGGATGTTTGTACAGGCAGATAAAGAGTGTGATGTCATTATTTCTTGCGGTGGCGTATCAGTGGGTGAAGCCGATTTCGTGAAAGAAATACTTGCTGAACTGGGGCAAATCAACTTTTGGAAGGTGGCCATCAAACCTGGTAAACCTTTTGCCTTCGGCCAGTTGAACAAAGCCTATTTTTGTGGTCTTCCTGGTAATCCCGTTTCGTCATTTGTCACCTTTGAGCAACTTGTCTTGCCTTTGCTTAAAACCCTATCAGGGCAAAGAATCAACCTTGATAAACAAGCATATTTAGTGGCGAAAGTAGCAAAAAAAGTCACAAAACGCCCCGGTAGAGCGGATTTCCAACGCGCCTTTTATGAGCGAGACGAACAGGGACAACTGTGGGTCGAGGCGCAAAAAAATCAAAGCTCAGGGGTAATGAGTTCAATTAGTAAAGCCAATTGTTATTTATTATTGGCACAAGCTCAAGGTGACATCGAACAGGGCGAATTAGTGAAGATTTTACCTTTTGCCTTTTTACATTGATTCGGTACTACCCCTACAAACAACCTTATTTAAAAGAAGAAAACAGTGGCCTTTAAAAAAGAACTTAAAACAATATTACACTTAGCTTGGCCTTTACTGATTGCCCAAATTACCCAAACCTTAATGGGCGTATCAGATACCATTATGGCGGGTCGTTACTCCGCCACCGATATGGCTGCAGTGGCTATCGGTTTTGGTTTCACTTTGCCTGTTATTGTCTTTATTCAGGGTATTACGCTCGCTTTGCCACCGATTATTTCACGCTTTAACGGCGCTAAACAAACCGATAAGGTCGCCAATTATACGCAGCAAATGGCGTGGTTATCGATGGTATTTGCCCTGCTGGCAGTTGCATTTAGCTTTGTTTTTGAACCACTGTTGAATGTCATCAACATGGAGTCTGAGCTTCGCACTATTACCATCGACTACATTCAATATATTTTATTTAGTATGCCGGCCTTTGCCTTGTATCAGGTTCTAAGAAACTTCAGCGAAGGTTTATCGATTACTAAACCGAGCATGGTCATTATGGTGATTGGCTTGCTGGTAAATATTCCGGCTAATTATGTATTGATTTACGGTAAATTTGGTTTGCCTGAATTGGGTGGTGCGGGTTGTGGTATTGCAACTGCACTGGTATTTGTGGCGATGTTTATCGCGACACTAATTTATACCAAATACTCAAAAAAGCTGAGTCAGTTTAACTTGTACCAAAGATTCTACCGGCCTGATTTAAGCTTGATCAGTGAATGCATAAAACTAGGCCTTCCGATTGCCATGACCATTTTATTCGAGGTCACCTTGTTTGCAGTGGTAGCCATATTACTTGCACCTTTTGGTGCAACGGTGGTGGCCTCTCATCAAATCGCCCTGAATTTTTCGGCTCTGATGTTTATGATCCCACTGAGTTTGGGTATGGCAACCAGTATTCGTATTGGTTATTTATTAGGTGAAAACCGCCCTGACCAAGCTAAAATTGCTACTCGCTGTGCCTTTTTAGTGGGCATTAGCATAGCCGTTTTTACCGCCACATTTACAGTATTTGCCCGCGAAATGATTGCGCGGCTCTATAGCATTGATGAAGAAGTGATTCTCTTGGCTTCAAGTTTGTTATTACTGGCAGCGATGTTTCAGTTTTCAGATGCTATACAGGTTATTTCGGGTACCGCTTTGCGAGGTTACAAAGACACCGCTTGGATGTTTTACTTAAGCTTTGTTTCTTATTGGATAGTGGGCATGACCATAGGCTGTATATTAGGCCTAACCGATTGGATTGTACCTAAAATGGCGGGGGCTGGGTTTTGGATTGGTTTTATCTGTGGACTGAGTACCGCCGCCGTCTTGCTGAGTTTACGACTCAAACACGTGCAAGCCCAAACACAGTTACCCCCTACAGTGAGTCACTAAATGGCCAACAACCTTGTTTTGAAGGGGATTGCTTTTCGCCCTAAAACCAAAGCACCAATGCAAGTTAAAAACGCAACAATGGTGACTCGCGTTGCAGGGGTTGATGGTGATGCTCGCGGTAAACCCGGAAAACGCCAAGTCACCCTACTCAGTGCCGAGCAATGGCAAGTAGTAGGGAATGAACTCGATAAAGTCTTACCTTGGACGCTTCGCCGTGCCAACTTACTGGTGTCAGGCGTATCCTTTGATGCTAGCTTCGTTGGCAAACAAGTTAAAATTGGTCAGTTAATTTTGCTGGTAACGGGCGAAACTGATCCCTGCCCCAAAATGGATGCCCAAGTACTCGGTTTAACCAAAGCATTGCTGCCTGATTGGCGAGGGGGTGTTTGCTGCAAGGTCATTGCTGATGGCAGAATCACGCTAGGTGATAAAGTCGTTATAGTGTAAATCCCAACAGTTAAGCGCAATCACCCGATGCAAAACCAGGATGCCATTGATTTTTATCATTTATCATTGGCTTTCGCCCCACAAAATCAATGATAATGCGTGACACTTATGCATGTTACGATGCGAATTAGTTTTTAATTCATCACTCAGGAGAAACCGATGAAATTACAACACCTAGGTTTAATAGTCGCCGCACTGGCTTTTACCCCACAAAGCCACGCTGAAGGTTGGTTGGACTCGTTAAAAAGTATGTTAGGCATGGAAGTCAAGACACAAGCTGAAGCAGAAAAACCAGCGATGCCCAATGTCAGCGACATGATCGCTTCTGTCAGCAGTACCCTTGGAGTCAGCGACTCTCAGGCCACTGGTGGACTTGCGTCTATTTTTAACTATGCCAAAGGCAATTTATCCAGTGAACAATTCGGCAGTTTAACTGATTCGTTGCCCGGCTTAGGTGGCCTATTAGGCGCAGTGCCTGATATCAGTAATATGGCAAGCGAAGGTGGTTTAGGTGGTTTGATGGATAAAGCCGCTAACTACAGTGATTCGCTTAAGGCCGTTAATGAAGTTAAAAAACAATTTGAAGCCCTAGGTTTGAAGCCTGAAATGATTATGCAATATGTTAATGCAGCAAAAGCATACTTAGACACAGAGCAAGGGCAACAAATCAAAGCTACCTTGATGCAAGGTCTAAGCAAACTTTCTGCTTAAGTTTCATCTTCATTACATTATCAAAAAGCCCACACAGTGGGCTTTTTTGTTGCTAAGGTGTTGTCACAAGTTCGTCATCATCTGACTGTTTCACGCTCACTTGAATATCGTGCTGCCAACTAAACTTTAAATACAAGGTGCTGGTCGTCTCTTCCCAATACATGGCAGCTTTACTTTTATCCAAGGTCTCTATATCAGTCACTAATGGCAGTGATGATAAGATAGGAGCGGTTTTGCCTTTCTCGCTAGCAACCGTTACTAAAGGCGCTGGTTTGACTGAAGGCTCTGTACTGGATGAAACTGGCGCAGGTGATTCTGCGCTAGTATTTGGCTCAGCTTCTCCAATGTTAGGTAGTAAAGTCTTTATCACTTTCTGGGCTTGCAAGGGCGCTTTAAGCCAGTTATGGATCACCAAGCGCATCTCACGTTTTCGCGGCATACCTTTATATTTGCCCTGTCGATTAAGACTAATTTGCAATTGTTTATCTTGTTGTAATGCGCTGAAACTAAGGGTTTCGTACTCACCTAAACTGATTGCATTTGGATTTTTACCATCATCGTCGTACATGGTCGCTTTTGAGCGCTCGACGGTGGCATCAGAGTAGTAATGTAAATCTAATTGCTTGGTGTTGTATTCATCGATTGTTTGTACCGGCAGTACCATGGGTAGAAAGCTTCCAGCTCTGACCATAACCGGTATGCGATCTAACTCGGTTTTTAGGCTGATCGTTTGATTTCCCTCGTAATCCTCATCGGTCCAAAAATCAAACCAACGCCCCTTAGGAAGGGTTACCTGAACTTCATCGAGATCAGGTGAGGTGATCGGCTTAACCAACAACGCCTTCCCCCACATATAGCTGTCTTTAATATCCATTAAAACCGGATTGCTTTCATCCTCAAAAAACACCGGGCGCATTAATGGCATGCCTGTCAGGCTATTTTCATATACCAAAGAATAGTTATACGGCAACATCGCGTAACGAAGTTTGATGTGTTCACGCAAAATATCTTTAGTTTGTTTATCATGAAAAATAGGCTCAGGTGCAATTTCTTCTTGGCCATGTGGACGAAAGACCGGCTGAAAGACACCATACTGCAACCAACGAATGTACAATTCCTGATCAAATTCTTCTCCCCCGGCAAATCCACCGAGATCAGAATGGGTGTACGCCAAACCAAGTAAGCCCATTTGTAAAGACAATTCGACCTGAGGCTTGAGACCATCCCATGAGCGACTGACGTCGCCCGTCCAGGGGATCATGCCATATCGTTGTGAGCCCATAAAACCACTGCGCATCATAATAAAAGGCCGTTCTTTGGGTGCGATAGCTAGCTGATTTTCAAATACACGTTTTGCCCACATATGCCCATAAGCATTGTGAATTTCATCAGCAGTAAGCGTCATTCCCTTAAACTGATGCAGGGTATCGCTTGGATGCACCTCAGGTTCGCCCAAATCGCCCCACCAGCCGGCCACACCTTGTTCGTACAGCTCGGTATAAATGCCATTAAACCATTGACTGGCTGGCTCAGAAAACACATCAATGAGGCCCGTATTGCCAAAAAAGAAATCGAATTGTTTCGCTTGATTATCCAAACCAAGAGCCAGCACATTATTATCAAGTGCCTCTTGCCACCGGGATGAGGTGGATAAGATAAAGGGTTCTGTTATTAGAATCGTTTTTACGCCCAAATCAGCAAAATCAGCAATCATTTTTTCGGGTGTTGGAAAGGCTGTTTTATCCCAAGCTAAATTGCCCATCATGCCTTTTACATCTTTACCAAACCAATACAGGTCAAGTACTACGGCATCAAGGGGAAAACCTTCATCGATAAAGGTTTGCACCGTATCGCGAGTTTCTTGCTCACTACGATACCCAAAGCGCGAAGCAAAATTGCCCATTGCCCAGCGCGGTGGGAGCGGCTGCTTACCGGTTAACTTGATAGTATTTTCAATGAGTTTAGGGTAGTTATCGCCAGCAACAACGAGATAAGCGCTGCGCCCGGCGACTGCTTCAAACTGCATAATATCACTTTGGGTCTGCCCTAAATCCATGAAGCCACTGGCAGAATTGTCAAAGATTAAGGTGTAGTGTTCGCTGGACATGACCGCTGACAAACCAAAATACATTTGTTGTGATTCTGTGGTGTACCCATAGTGAGCGCGGTTGTATAAAGGAAAGCGCTGTCCTCGCCTATCCATTCCGACAATCCGCTGGCCACCACCGATGAGTTTTTCATCTGCCTGCAAAGTAAAACGAAATCCACGGGTGGTGGCATGTTTAAAAAAGCCCGTTTCCTCAGCCACCAATAACTTGCCATTTTGATAAAAAGAAATTTGCAAAGGTGACTTAGATACGACGGCGCTAATATTGCCTGCGTTAACCGATAAAAAGTCTGTGTTATTTGCAATGTCTAGTGTTGAAGTCTGGGCTTTTTCACTGATGGCGAAAGACGGTATTTGCTGCTCACCTGCTACTTTGTACAACACTTCAAAGGCGGAATCGCCATAAGCGCGCAATTGCACATGCCCTTCGTCAGTACTGATCACTAAGGTGTTACCGTTGACCCCGTGACTTTGGTAGTTGGCAGCAAAACCGACGGGCAGACAACAACACAAGCTAACTACGGTAAATAACAGATTCAGATTAAACCGAAAAAAACGAGGCTTAGCTTTGTTGTATTTATGACAAAGCGATGCAGTCGCTTGTATCCCCATACCAACAGTCTTCGGCGCGCTAAATGTCATAAAGATGTCCTTATTACTGCAAATTTTAGCAAATATTATAAAATGTTAATCCACTGAAAAGTCGAGGCGGATAGAAGAGCCAGTAAGGCTTGCTTAGCCTTATGAGCTAAATAACCATCTCACCGCATCAGCAAATTGGCTGCGCCACAAAGCCTCGTTGTGCTCACCACCGAGCACGCGTTTAAACAGCATATTTTGCCTTGGGTGCCCTTGCTCTCTTAATTGCTGCTGCATATAGGTTGTATCAACTATCATGCCATCACCTTCTTTATCACCGTACATAACATAAATTTTTGCATCGAGTGAGGCCTTGTGATCTTTGGAATACGTAAAAACGTCTGCTGAGTACCAATATGAGGGGGAAAAAATGCCTGCTTTGCCAAAAATCTGTGGATGGGCATGCAGTGCATAGTGTGCCAGTAAACCGCCCATCGAGCTGCCTATAATGGCAGTATGTTCAACGTCATCTAATGTACGGTAATTGTTATCAATGAAGGGTTTTACTACATCAACGATAAAGGTAGTAAACAGTGCGCCTTGCGCAGCCCCAAAGCGTTTATTTACCCAAGGCGAATATTCATTCATGCGTTTGTCGCCACCGTTATCGATGCCCACCACAATAAATTTTAGCCCCTCAGTCGTTGCCATTTGATTCAGTGTTTCATCTACGCCCCACTCTCCAGCGTAGGCGGTTGCATCATCAAAGAGGTTTTGACCATCCAGCATATAAATAACCGGATAGGATTGTTCAGATGTCTGATAATCTGTCGGTAAATACAGACGCACTTTGCGCTGTCTGTCTAAGCCATCCACTACAAACTCAAAGGGTAACTCTTGCACATTTGCCGCCGCAGTTGATGGCATTGACACAGTAGTCGAAGACTCAGTGCAAGCGAGTAAAAGCGCTGAGAAGCAGATTGAGGATAAAAAACGCATCATTTTAATTGGATCACCAAAGATTGCATAGGAGCGAGAGTCGCATTAAACACCGTTTTTTGGCCGTCAACATTAAGTGAGTATTGTTCAGCAGTCAGTAAATCAACCACCACATGCTGACCGGAGCCAAGGCGCGCATTTTCAATTATTTTCGTATCCAAAGGCAATCTAATATTCACACTATTTTGCTCAGAGAAATGACTGATGACCAAAAGGCTACTGCTAGGTGTGTAGCGAACAAAAGCAAAAACCCTAGCGGCATCTTCGTAACTCAAACGTTGCAATCTGCCTGCTTGGTCTTTTTGTGTTGCATAAACAAAACTGGCTTGCATGGGTAGGGCCAGATATTGACCTAACATGGCGGGATGATAGGCAGAAATATTCAGTACTTTGATGTAGTAATCTCGTAATGCGCGCTCTTCGAGACTTAATTGCCCACCATCAAACTGACCGTTATTCATCCAACGCTGATGGGCTGGCACACCCGCGTAATCAAAAATTGTGGTGCGGCTTGGCTTACCAAAGCCCATGTCTTCACTGCCATCCTCTCCTACTTCTTGACCAAAATATATCAAGGTCGGTGAACGACTAATTAAAGCAGATGCGACCAAGGCGGGTTTACCCATTTGTGCGCCGCCCACTAAGCCGGCAAAGTCATCGCTTGGGATCCGCTGCTCATCATGGTTTTCTAGAAAGTGCAGCATATGCGGCTCGATGTCAGCAATGCCGGTTTGTACTTGGTGCAATTTTTGTGCTGATTGCCTCTGTTGCATTACCGCTTTCAAGGTGTCGTAAAAATCGACTTTATCGTACAGATAATCCATTTTTCCTAATTGAATATAATTATGGTACTGACTGGGGTTATATACCTCAGCCAACAGAAATGCCTGTGGGTTGCGTGTCTTAATCGAAGAATTTAAATAACTCCAAAATTCGACGGGCACCATTTCAGCCATATCATAGCGAAATCCATCTACGCCTTTTTGAAGCCAATAGTGAGTAATATCTCGAAACTTGCGCCACGAATCGGGTACGTCTTTGTCGGCCCAAAACGCCTGATGGTCGGCAATTCCCAGTTTTAAATATTGCTCTGGTAAACGGGGAAAATCGTACGAGCCATCGGGTTTAACTCCGTAATTTACTTTGACCGTTTCATACCAATCATGAAAATGCGGCTGGGCAAGCCGCGACCCATTCCCCGTCCATTTGGCCGGTGACTCGTCAAACTTACCATCACTCAAGGGGTGAGGTTGACCACCTAAGGGTTGATAGCCATCAAGGGGCTGTGGCACTTTAAAATCCTCTCCCACTACGTAATAGAAATTATTGTCGCGCCGATACGTCACGCTCGTGTCATCGTCTTGACCAAAGTCCTTAACACCTTGAGGTTTGCTTAAGGACTGATAATTGCGCGCTACGTGATTAGGCACAATATCAATAATAACCTGCATACCATTGTTATGAGTGCGTTTGATTAGCGCTTCGAATTCAGCAAGGCGCTGCGCCGGATCATCAGCCAAATCGGGATTAACGTTATAATAATCTTTTACCGCATAAGGTGAGCCTGCCCGTCCTTTGACAACATCTGGATCATCATTGCTAATCCCGTAGGCCACATAATCGGTGATAACATCATGATGAGGTACACCTGTATACCAGATATGAGTGACGCCGAGCTGCTTAATGCCTTGCAGAGCGGTGTCAGTGAAGTCACTAAACTTCCCAACGCCGTTTTCTGCAATACTTCCCCAGGGCGTATTAGTTTGATTTTTGTTGCCAAATAAACGAGTAAACACTTGATAAACGACGGGTTTCCCCTGTGGTTCAGCCGGCAAAAAACGCGCTAAGTCACTGGCTTTATTTTCTTCAGGACTCGAGTCTTGATTAACGGGGGTGCAAGCCAAGCTAACTCCAAGGGTTAAGGCGATAAAACTAAAATAACGAGCGTGACGCTTCAAATTACTGGGTAACATAGATAGATTATCCTAACAAAACACAAGTGACTGACAACAGCCTTGTAACGTTAACAAAATAATTACAAATAATACCTGCAGCAGCAGCATTCTGACAGCGCTCTACATACGTATTCAACTTCGCTAGATAGTTAAAAATTCAGCTCTTACACTTGCATGTAAACTGTTAAACTATCGCCGGATGTGTCAACCTACTGATAAAAAGAGAGAAAGAATGAAAATACTCGTAAGAAACTTAGATCGCGAAACCACTGAAGACGAGCTTCACGCGGCTTTTTCTGCCTTTGGTAAAGTGCAATCGTGCAGCATAGTACGTGAAAAAACCAATGGTTTATCGAAAGGTTTTGGTTTTGTTGAGTTACCTAAACCAGGCGAAGCAAAAGCGGCGATTAAACAACTAAACGACAGTTACTTAGGGGCAAACAAAATTCGGGTGAAATACGCACAAAGTCTTAAAGCCGAAACGCCACCCGAAGTTAAGTGATATCAATCCAGCAAAGTTTATCCAGAGTACAACATGAACAAACTACTTACCCTTTCATTTAAAGGACTTGTTGCTGTATTGCCTTTAACCCTTACCTTGTATTTTGTTTATTGGTTTATGGAAGGCACCGAAGGTCTATTACAGCCCTTTGTTCCTCAGCATTTATATTTTCCCGGTTTAGGTATTTTACTTGCCTGCGGCATTATTTTAGTCGCGGGCTTATTGATGAATTTGTATTTCATTAATGGATTGGTTGGTTTTTTTAATCGTCAAATAGAAAAAATCCCCTTAGTTAAATCAATCTATGGCGCAATTAACGACATCATGACCGTCTTCTCTATCAAAGACAAAGAGAACAGTAAGGCGGTGGTATCCATAGAAATTCAACCCAATATGCATTTAATAGGTTTTGTGACTGGTGAAAAAACCGGTCAACAGTTATTTAATGACGAAGACAAAGTAGGCGTTTACGTACCACTGAGTTATCAGATTGGTGGTTACACCTTGTATGTTAAACGCAGTCAGATCACCCCGTTAAACATTGGTGCGGAAGAAGCGATGCGTATCGCCTTGACCGGTGGTGTTAAAGCCGAAAAATAACATCTCATACTCGCTGCATGTAAACAAAGAGGCAGATTAAAATAGACCGCCTCTTTGTATTTTAAGCA
>NZ_JANQVQ010000190.1:0-1743 GCF_030730205.1 Paraglaciecola sp. | reverse complement strand
CATAATTAATCACCACTACATCCACCACTGCAACTAACGT
This sequence comes from Paraglaciecola sp., assembly GCF_030730205.1. Classification (GTDB taxonomy): domain Bacteria; phylum Pseudomonadota; class Gammaproteobacteria; order Enterobacterales; family Alteromonadaceae; genus Paraglaciecola. The sequence goes on along the minus strand of NZ_JANQVQ010000190.1, from coordinate 1,703 downwards.
CACTCGAGCAAGCACTAAAACCACCAGAACATCCACTACAACCTATGTGGCTGGCACAGTAGGCTTCTTTACCTTGATGTTTACAGTTGAGGCGATAATGGAACCCATCACGAATATTGAGCTTGGCATCAATCGCAAACAGCAAGGGCAGCCTACTGGCCTGTTTGGGTGGCAAACCTTCGCGTTGACAGGCAAAGCGCCATGCGGTCTTAATGCCTTTTTGCGCCATCGTTGGCGACTTCATGGCCTCAGCTGGGGTGTGATGTAGAAATCGACCAAAGGCTTTACTACAAAATTGGTCGTATTGGCGTGTAAACAAAATAAACTCATGCCATGCCACATCAATCACTTGGGACGGCATGGAGACTGGCTTTCTACCAGCAAGATTACAAACATGAAAATATTCACGTAAGCCTTTGATCACTAAGCGAAGGTCTGATTGAGAAAGTTGTGGGTATTGTTCGCCAACTTTTGTTGAAATACTAAGGGGAAAGCTATACTGCTCAATTAGGGTTAAACGCTTACTCTTCTTATTGAGGGCGTAAATTTTGTACCCCAAAATAACACCAGCACCAAGTAATAAAAAATAAATAAAGTGCAACATTGATACGCCTTCTGACTTCCTTGTTTATTTCATTAAGGTCTTCGTACCGCTTTGCTAAAAGCGAGAAAAATCCACCTCTGGTAGGGATTCAAATCCCGGTTTTGCAAACAAATAACCTTGCATCAATGAACAGCCCGCCTGAGCTAACCACTGCATTTCACCGACTGTTTCAATGCCTTCTACCAAGGCTTTAATACCCAGCTCTTGCAACATATTTAGGGTATTTTTGACAATTATTTGTCTGGATTTATCCGTGTTGATATCACGTATTAAGCCCATATCCAACTTTATTATATCCGTTTGAAAATTGGCTAATAATCCCAAACCTGAATACCCTGCTCCAAAGTCATCAATTGCAGTTTGAAATCCAAGGGCGTGGTAGTACTCAACCACTTTTTTGACATGTTCAGCATCGTCAATTTTTTCAACTTCAGTGAACTCAAACATAATGTTTTCAGTGGGAAAATGATACTGTTTTGCTGCTTCTAGGGTGGTTCTGATGCAGCGCTGTGGGTTGTAAACAGCATTAGGCAAAAAATTAATACTCAACATTGACTTAAGGTTCAATTGTGCAGCCAAAGCAATTGCTTTAACACGGCACTGTTGGTCAAATACGTAGCGGTTTTTGTCATTAACTTGAGAAATAACCCAAAATGCAGATTCATTACTCGGTCCACGGCACAAGGCTTCGTAACCAAAAATACGTTTTTCATGCCAATCAATAATGGGTTGAAAAGCCATTGTAAAGTCAAAACCTAATTCGTCTTTATTGGCACATTGACCACAATTATTGCTTGTTAGTATTTGTGAAGGACTGAGCACTAAAACGCCCCCTTTATTTGTTCATCATTTATTCAATTTAAACACAATTCTTATTCGTGATATTTTGAAAAAAGAAGGCATGACGAAGTAAAACAGTGTGAGAGATAAAGTTTACCCTAATTAAGTGTTTATCAAAAGAATCGATAATCTACCGAGATAAAAAAGCGACGAAACTGTCAGCATTTGTCGCCAAATAGCAGTGAAACAGCAAATAACTGCCATGGAGCTATTTTGTCATCGTGCACTTCTTCAGACTGGTTTGAATCTTTTAAAAACA
>NZ_JANQVQ010000189.1 GCF_030730205.1 Paraglaciecola sp. | reverse complement strand
CCACATCATGACCGACTTCTGCCATGACTGCGGCTTGCACCAAGCCAACATAACCGATCCCAAATACTGTAACTTTCAATGTCAAATCTCCTGAGGCTAAACTAGGTTTAGGATACCAATTAGGCGGGGCAGAACAAGCAAAAGATTAAGGGTAGTAAAAAAAATTATCGCTTAAATATTAATCTTGGCTAAAAGCAACAACTAAAATATAAAGTGGCGATAAAAACTAACAAGCCAATGAAAAATCTTAACAATACAGGAGGCTTAAATAGCAAAAAATATATGGATAATAGACTTGATGCCTATCTGGGTTGACATCCAAATAGGCATCACTCAAACAATAACAAAAAACAAATGACTTTTGGTATTAATGATGGGCGTTTTACGATTGTTTTAGATTTCTCACTGATAGAGAAACAACATTTTTGTTATTCTCAGACTCTTTCATTCTCTCCAACCATACTAGATCACAAATACCATCTGTTGGATTAAAACCGATTGGCGATGTAAGTAGAATTTCACGAATAGTCTGATGATCAAAGTTATGACAAGCCACATCAAGTCTATCTAAAATAACTTCAAGTTTATCCCAGGGCAGATACACTTCGTGAGCAGTCATAATTCTTTCATGAGCCGTACCACTCACATCATCACCAATAAGTAATTCTTCATAGAGCTTTTCACCTGGGCGCATCCCAGTATATTCAACGGCTATATCACCTTCAGGATTTTTATCATCTTTTGCTTTAAGACCACTTAAGTGAATCATTTTATAGGCTAAATCAACTATTTTAACCGGAGCCCCCATATCCAACACAAATACGTCACCACCTTCCCCCATTGCTCCAGCTTGAATAACCAACTGTGACGCTTCAGGGATAGTCATAAAGAATCGCGTAATTTCTGGATGAGTGACCGTTATCGGCCCACCATTGGCAATCTGATTTCGAAACAACGGTACTACAGAGCCTGATGACCCCAAAACATTGCCAAAGCGCACCATGCAAAAGCGCGTGTGTTTTGCTTCTTTGTCTAAGGCTTGAAGCACTAACTCAGCCATGCGCTTAGTTGCGCCCATGACATTGGTGGGCCGAACCGCTTTATCAGTCGAGATTAAAACAAAGGTTTCAACTTTTGCCGCAATGGCCGCTCGGGCGGTATAATAAGTACCAAATACATTATTCCTGACACCTTCAACCACATTTTGCTCAACCAGCGGCACGTGCTTATAAGCTGCTGCATGATAGACCGTTTGCACGCCAAAAGACTGCATAACAGCTAAAACCCTATTCTCTCGTTGAATAGACCCTTGCATGGGCATAATCTCAACAGTAATACTTTTTGAGTGTGCGATGCTTTTGAGCTCACTTTCAATACTGTATAAGCAGTATTCGGACAATTCATACAATACTAATTTTTTCGGGGAATAATTTAAAATTTGACGGCAAAGCTCAGAACCAATCGAACCACCTGCCCCCGTGACCATTACTACCTTGCCTTTTATATTGGCAGACATTAATTTAGCATCAGGCACAACAGAGTCACGTCCTAATAAATCTTCTACCTCTACATGTTTCACATCAGAATAAAGTTTATTACCGCTAACCAAGTCATTAGTTGACGGAATCGTGAGTACTTGAACAGCTAATGGCTCTAAGGTTAGTAATATCTGCTTGCGTCGAGACCGGCTAGCGCTGGGAACAGCTAATAGCACTTTTCTAACACCGTACTGTTTTACTAATTTCTTAATAATGGATGGTGAATGAACATAAACACCTTGGATAACCGTACCGTGTAGGGTTGGATCATCATCAACAAAAGCCATTGTGCGGAATTCATGGCTCTGCGCAAGTGAAGTGGCTAATTGCCGCCCACTAACACCAGCACCATAAATAATAACGTGCTCGCCTACTCGCTTAATACCACTGCCAAATACTGAACGTACAATGGCCCTAGAGCCACCAATCAGCACCAAAGCAAAGGCGGCATAAATAATCGGCACGGTTCTGGGTAGAGACAAGCCTCCATAGTAACTAGTCAGTACCATAGAAAGAGTTGATACAAACACGCCTAAAATAACAGCTGTTAACGCTTGCAAACCCATGTAACGCAACACGGCTCGGTATAATCCAAGCCGCATGAAAGTAAAAATACTCACTGGGCATACGATTAACAAAAACATCCAATAGTGCGACTCAAACACCACACTAAAGTTATCAAGTCTAACAGCCAACGCGGCAAAAAAAGCCGCTAGTATAAAGATGGTATCGGCCAACACGCTTACAAGTCGTTTCTGCGCGCGAGGCATCGAAAAAAATATCTGCATAAAATCCAATTTCTTCAATTAAGCTCGTTATCTTAACAATTTTCTGCAAAAAAATGGTAACAATCTGTAATCCACACGACCATTTAAATTTGCTTTAAACTTAAGGTAACACTCATCGTTTAACTCAGAAAGCCTCAGAGTTTTTTCACTCTGTCGCCTTTCCCCTTCCCTATTAATGTCATAAAAATGTATTTAAAGTAGTCTATAGTTGCCAATCCAACCAGCATCTTCGCATCTGTTTCTGCTAAAAGCTCAGGAGTCGACATGTCAATATCATTTACCTGCGCTAAACCAGTAATACCAGGACGGTAATTTAATACCCCGCGTTTCTCGCGCTGGTAAATTAAATCTTCTTGGTTAAATAAACAAGGCCTTGGCCCAACTAAACTCATATCACCCAGCAAAACATTCCACAATTGTGGCAACTCATCAAGTTTAGTTTTACGCAAAAAACCGCCAAAGGGGGTAATAGCTGATGCACTGGCTAAATGGCTAGCTACATGGGCGGTATCGGGCTTCATGGTGCGAAATTTTA
>NZ_JANQVQ010000188.1 GCF_030730205.1 Paraglaciecola sp. | reverse complement strand
CTAATGCTTAATCACTTCACCGGTGAACACTTTATATTCGAAATACTGCCCCGTTGATAGCCGATATCGACACCGGCTTTGCAGAGTATCACCACTGAGTTTTACACCGTCGTAAAACTCTGCGATCACCCTAAACCCCTCGCTTTGTAGGGATGTATTTAACACCATACTCCAAATTTCTTCACAGCCTTGGCCAGTAAATTCGGCCTTGGGCCAGCCCTGGGCATTCATGAAAACAGGGTGTTTGTCGACTTCAACCAGGGTTTTTTCATCATCCAACCGCGGCGCAAAGGTACTCATAATAATAATTTCTGGCCGACCTTGCGCTTGCCACTGCCAATGCGCACTGTTTACGCTGGTGGTAAAACTATTGGCTAAGTTATCTAAATTTACCCGTTTTATATTGGGGGCCGTGACATAAAAATACACAATAAAAATCACCATCAATGCCACAAACACAAAAACGACACTGACATTAAAAAAGACGGATCGATTACGCTCCTCACTCGCTTGATTTTTTTGCATAAGGTTAGCCTTTTATCGCCCCCATCATATCCCACATGGGCGTAAAAATGCCTAAGGCTAATACTAAGACCATGCCTGCAACAACTGAAATCAAAATTGGTTCGATTTTAGCCGTTAAACTCTTTAGATCATAATCGACTTCGCGCTCATAAAATTCTGCCACTTCGGCTAGTAGCTCATCGACCCGTCCGGTTTCTTCTCCCACACTGATCATTTGTAACACGAGCGGAGTAAATAACTGACTGCCCGCTGCTACACGAGAGAGATTCTCACCTTTTTCAATGTTTTTTCGCATCGCGATAATACGCTCGGCCATGAAAGTATTGTTAACGGCCTCTGCAACTAAGTTAAGCGCGCTTGTCATGGGAACGCCAGCCACTAACATCATGGAAAAACTTCGTGAGAAACGCCCAAGTAGGGTTCGTTCAAATATATTACCGACGATGGGTAAACGGAGTTTCAGTTTATCCCACCTGTACTGTCCTGAGGGCGTGTGTAGATAACGGCGTAATAAAAACGCTCCGGCCAACGTACCCAGTAATAACACATGCCATTGTGTCGTAAAAAAATGCGACGTGGCCAATAAAACACGTGTCATTAGGGGCAGTTCTGCCCCTAATGACGTAAACATATTGGCAAAAATGGGAATGACCACAATATTCATTATTACCATAGCAATAATGATGGCAAAAATAACAAACAAAGGATAACGGGTGGCGGCCTTGATCTGTTTACGGGTTTCTTGCTCACGTTCTAAATAAAACGATAGCTGTATGAAGGCATCATCAAGCCTGCCTGTATTTTCGCCCACATGAACAATACTGATAAATAACTGGCTAAAGGTATCTTTATGCATGTTTAACGCTGCAGACAGAGTTCGACCTCTTTCAAGCTGTAAACTTACATCTTCCAAGGCAAGAGCCATTCGTTTAGAAGCCGTTGTATCAGCTAGCCCTTTTACAGCCCTTAAAATAGGGATACCTGACTTGACTAAGGAGTGCATTTGCCGCGAAAAAATCACCAAATCATCTAACGTCACTTTGGGGGTAAAAAAAGAAAGTTCGCTATTTAAGGTCACAACATCTTGCTGTTGTTCAGAAATAGTCAAGGGTACAAAGCTTCTACCTGCCAGTACTTGCGCGACGGTGGCGGCATCGCCGGCCTCCAATATACCGGATACAAGTTCACCAGAACTTTTACGAGCAGTGTAGTTAAACTGGGCCATTGTGGTCATCCGATTTGGGTATTGGCTCCAATTCAAAGCTTGGGTGTTGCGTTAATGAAGTGTCATTTGGTGCCTCTTTTTTAACATGGGCAACTTCTGCAAGCTCTTGCTCCAATGAAACAGTTGTTGCTTGAGTAGTATCCTCATTCACTTGCTCTACTATCATTTCACTTAATTTAAGCACTTCATGCACCGAGGTAATGCCCATCTTGGCATATGTTAAGGCCACTTTTGCTAAGGGCACAAAACCCGGACTTTGTTTAGCGACATCGGCAAACAAACTGGTGTTGTTGAGCTTCAATGCGTTCATCATGTTCTCGGTCATTTCTAACAACTCAAATACGCCAAGCCGCCCCCGATAACCGGTATGACTGCAATTTGAACATCCCTTGCCATGTTTAAAGTTAAGGTCTGCTGCCTTACTGTCTAAACTATTCAACCACAACAGCTCTTCTTTGTCGGGCCGGTAAGGCTCCTTGCAGTTTTCACAGATTTTTCTGACTAATCGTTGCGCCACAATAGCCCTTAAAGAACTAGCGACCAAGTAACCCGGCGCCCCCATATCGATAAGACGAACTGCGCTACTGACCGCATCATTGGTGTGTAAGGTTGATAACACTAAGTGTCCGGTTAGTGCGCCGCGTAAACCAATTTCAGCGGTTTCTTGGTCACGCATCTCGCCCACCATAATAATATCGGGATCTTGGCGTAAGGTGGTTCTGAGTATTTTGGCAAAGTTCAAGCCAATCTTGTTGTTGGTTTGCACTTGGTTAATTCTGGGCAAACGATATTCCACCGGATCTTCAACGGTAATAATTTTAGTTGCGGCGCTGTTGAGTTCACTTAAGGCGCCATAAAGTGTGGTGGTTTTACCTGAGCCCGTAGGTCCGGTTACCAAGATCATACCGTGGGGGCGTTTTAATAAACGTCGAAAACGGTTTAACAAACTAGCCGGCATACCCGTTTGATCAAGGGTTAATATACCAGCAGACTGGTCGAGCAATCGCATCACCACCGATTCACCATTTTGAATCGGCATCGTGGATACTCTGACATCAACGTTGTGCCCTTTAATTCTAATGTGCGTACGACCATCTTGTGGCAAACGTTTTTCAGAAATATCCAGCCCTGACATCAGTTTTAAACGAAGTACTAACGCTGAGGCAACGTTCTTCTCTTTGATGACGTTTTCTTGTAATACCCCATCAACTCGCATCCGAATGCGCAGTAAGTGTTCGTCTGGCTCAATGTGAATATCAGAGGCTTTAGCTTGCATTGCGTCTTCAAAAATAGAAGAGAGCAAACGTGCAACCGCGGTATCTTGCTCGCCCATGACGCCGGCATCTAAATTAAAGTCATTGCCTTCCTCATATTCTTCCGCTAACTCTTGGGCAAATGACGCAATTTCTTCTGTCCGTCGATAATAGGTGTCGTAGGCTTGCAATAACTGGCTATCACTGACTACCGCTAGCTTAATCGGTTTGGCAAACAAGCCGGACAACAGGTCGACACTCGCTAAGTCTGCAGGGTCACTCATGCCAACTAATAGATGATCACTTTTGTCATCTAGCACTATGGCGCGATAACGGCGGGCTTGTACTTCGGGCAATAAACCTACGGCACTAGGTGAGATGTTGTACTTGGCAATATCCACTAATGGCACATTTAAATGTTGAGATAATAAGCTAAGGATTTGTTTTTCAGTTACAAACCCTAATTCAATAAGTTCAACCCCAAGCTTACGACCTGACTGCTTTTGCACAGCCAAGGTTTGCATCAATTGCTCTTCAGAAATAACCCCTTGATTGACTAATAAGTCGCCTAAGCGGATTTTTATTTTTGGACTTATTGCGCTCATTGTGCCCCCTCCAAAACCTTGAGTCGCTGCCGTATAAAATCGTTAACCGTTGACTCTAGCTGTGCTAAACCGAGTGCTGCTTGATAAGCTTTTAGCGCTTCTTGCTGCGCGCCGAATTTGTCATGTGTAATCGCTAAGCCAAGCCACCAGCGTGCATTTTGCTTATCTATTTCAGTTAATCTCAGATAGTCTGACTGGGCTTGTTCGGCATCCCCAAGCTGCTGAGCCAATGCAGCACGATACGCCAAAAAACTCTCGTCTAATAGGCGTTCGTCAGGCGTGCTTTTGAGGATAACTAGTGCAGCGCTAGGCTTATCTTGACTGGCAGATAAGCGGGCAAGCATCAAGCGTAAATCATTTCTTGAGGGAACGTTTTGCAGGCTCTGTTGCAATAACTGACTCGCTTCAACACTATTACCCTGAGCAAATAATAACGAGGCGAGCTTTTTAACACCGTCAATGTTGTCGGGCTCTTGCTGCACTAACGTTTTTAATAAACGAATGGCTAACTCACTGTCACCTGCAGTAATTGCATCTTGTGTTCGTTGTTTAAGATTAACTGACTGACTAGCCTGAGTACTGTCTTTTATCGTGAACGCGCCTTTGCCCTCACTGATTGACGGGCTCTCCTTGTTTACTAGCGGAGTAATCTCAGCTTGTGTCTGTGCTGGTGCTGCTGATATAGGTAATACAACTGGCTTTTCATCACTGAGGACTTGAATTACCTTTTGAGAGCCAGCAGCTTCTTCTGTTACCGCGGCCAATAATCTGACCTTATCGGGGCTTAGTAAAACCGGTGGTTCAACGTCAGCCTTTTGATTTTGTAGTACCTCATCCGCTGACAAAGAACGAGTATTGGTGAGCATTTCAACATGGCTTTCCTCATTGCTTACATTTGTATTGTTAAGCAGATGAGTCGAGTTCTTAATTAAGTTGAAGCCTATGTAGAGCAAAACAATGAGGATTAACACACCTAGCGCAGTCAACCACATCTGCGCTTTTGCGGGTTTCACCCTAGGCACATAGTTGGCTGGCGTTGTTTCATCTTGGCTTTGCCTAGCCTCTAAGTCTCGCAGCATTTTATTCACTACACTCATTATAGTGGCCACTCAAACACAATTAACGTCACTACCAATATAGCCATCACACCCACTATTAGTGGCGCATAAAAACTTACACCTCGCAGGTTTTGCGTGGCTTCTGTATCCTTAATAGCCAGTTTAAGGTGCTCAGTAGATACTTGATAAGTACCTTCTCCAAATGCGAGCATCAGCGCTTTATGACACAGTATATTCACGATTCGAGGGGTACCTTTACTGGCTTTAAATAATAACTTACTGCAACTTGCAGAAAAAATGTCTACGCCACTATAACCGGCAATTTTCATGCGATGTCTGACATATTGATACACTTGATCAGCATCCATCAAACGCAAGGTATAAGAGAATGTCACTCGCTGCTTCAGTTGCCTTAACTCCGGCAACGCTAACTTTTGGTCTAATTCAGGCTGACCAAACAAGACCACTTGCAAGAGTTTGCGAGACTCGGTTTCCAGATTAGTCATCAATCGCAGGGCTTCGATGCTTTCTATAGGCAAAGCTTGTGCTTCATCAATAATCAATACTGCTGAGCGGTTTTGCTGATGAATTTCAATCAGCCGTTGCTGAATCCGATGCGTAAACTCTTGCTGATCCACTAAGGCGGTCAATTCCACATTGAGCTCACTGGCCACTGCCCGTCTTAATTCAACTGGTGTTAAAGAAGGGTTGGGAATGTAAGCGGCCACAAAGTGATCGGGTAGCTCGTTTAATAACTTGCGACAAATTAAGGTTTTGCCTGTACCCACTTCCCCCGTCACTTTAATGAAACCCTCTCCACATTTGAGTGCTGTCATTAACACCGCAATGGCCTCTTTATGGCTGGGCAGACCAAAAAAATAGCTGGTGTTCGGCGTGAGTGTGAAGGGCAGCTCTTTGATACCAAAATGGTAAAGGTACATAGTTACTCCACGTGCAACCAATCTGCCATTTGGTCACGACTGCGCTGCAACTGCTTGCGCCACGTTTGAGTATCAACGACCGTCGGTTTAAGCAAAATAACCAATTCTTTTTTAATCTCTGAGTCTTTTTTCGAACGGAACAGATTGCCGAAAAACGGAATATCACCCAGCAATGGTGTTTTAGATTCTGATTCAGAAATAATAGATTGCATCAGACCACCGATTACCACTATTTCGCCTGATTTAGCATGAATAATGGTGTCAGATTCTCGAATATTGCTTTGCGCCAGGGGTAAGATAAATTGCTCTTGATTTAAGGTAACGATTTTCTCTTGCTCTTGGGTTTCAATCACAGAGGGATGAACGTGTAACAAGACGCCGCCGTTTTTATCTATCTGCGGTGTTACATCTAGAGCAATACCGGAGAAAAATGGCGTTAATTCAATATTGGGTACTACGGAAGTTGTGCTAGATGAAATAGTACTTTGGCTAGAGACATCGGTTACAAAATACTCATCGTCACCCACCTTAATGACCGCTTTCTGATTGTTTATTGCAGTCACTCTGGGGCTAGACAGTACTTGCACATTGCCTTGTGTCGACAATAAAGAAAGGACCCCGGAGAAGTCTTTATTGATAAATGACAAGCTAGTGATATTGCCTAAAGCGGCACTGATGTTATCGCCAATACTGCCTGAGGTAGTTGAGAACTGTACATCGGTACTGCCAACATGACTCAGTATTTGATTCCAGTTAATCCCTTGCTGATAGCCATCACTTAATGACACTTCGATAATGCGCGCCTCTAAAATAACTTGGCGTTGGACAATTTCTTCAGACACATTTAAGAAGTTCTTCACCGCCCGAATTTCATCAGGCATGGCTCGCACAGTAACAAGCCCTGCTTGTGGCGTTACCATTACATTTTTACCTTGCTCTTCAGGAACCATCGTTTTTAAGGTGCTGAGCAACTCTTTCCAAAAATCAGTTTCAGTGCTGGTAGCGATATTGGTGCCATTGTTGTTTGTACCCATATTATTATTGTTATTACTGCTGTTGCGATTACTTGAATTGCCAGAAAAATTATTCTGGCTATTGCTGGTATTATTGTTGTTACCTTGCCCCTGGGAAACACCACCAGAGGTAATACTGGTTTGGGTTGAACCATCACGTTTCATGAGTAAATAGTTAACAGGTATCGTTTCAGTGCGTAAACCAGCCGGATAGATACGGTAAATATTTTGCTTGCGCTGAATGTCGTAGCCATATAAATCAGAAACCAAGTCAAAAATATCAGCTAAAGCCACTTGTTTTAGCTCTAAAGAAATGGTGCCCGACACCTCTGGATGAATCGCGACACTGTAAGGTGTGCCTTGCACAATCCCCGAAAAAAATGTTGCGGCATCAAGCTGGTGAGCGCTAATGTCATATTTTGATTCGCTAAAAAAAGGTTGTTCTGCGTTATTTAAGTCCGGCAATAAGGCCTGAGTAACCGCGGCAGGCAAGGTATCTAGTTTGTTAGGTGCGTTTGGCACTTCTTGGGCATATTCAGCAATGGCCGCATCCATCGCGGTTGAGGATTGCGATTTTTTTTGCGGTGCTTGGCATGCACACACTAAGGCACCTAAGGTGAATAAAACTGTTTTCCTAAAAGCCATTATATGCATCTTTTTTAATCGAAATGTTATTAAAGAAAAGCGTTTCATTGCCCTCAGGGCCACGCAATTCGACTTTATCTGCACTAATTTCTAGCACTTCAAATCCTGAAATTGTTTGCCCTACAATACACGTTTCACCATTTATAATAGCGTGTTTACCGTTTTCACTGATAAAGATAGCAGACAAAGACATGGTACGGTTATGTTGCTCATTGTCATTTAGGCCTAGCTGGGATTTAGCAGGTTTAGTTGGGTCCTGTAATTCTTTTATAACACTATTTTTTGCAAACACCGTCTCAGCCCCTATCTCAGCGGAAAATAGCAACGAAATCATTACGCACATTTCATGAGCTTTCATCTATACCCCTATAAAAGCTTTGTTGGTACTTAAAGTGTACAACTCCAATTCAATTTTGGCATTGGGGTGTTGCTCTACTTGGTAATCAAACTTTTTCCAATAAAATTGCCAGGGCAATGACTCAATCGCTTGCAAATAACCTTGGATCTCAAAAAAACTGCCCGATAACACCAGCTTCACCCCATGTCGATATAACACCAGCTGGCTATTCTCTGCATCAGACTGACTTGCATTAAGCGCGACAGGCGCAATGGATTGCAAACTGAGTAACCTTAACTTCTTGGAGTTGCTTAACACACTCTCGAGTACTTGCGGCATTTTAGTTGCGGGGACTAAATTCGCTGTTTGCTGGGCCAAAGCCTCATCTGTTTGTAAGAGTGCTTGCTGAATATCGGCAAGCCTTGTTTGAGCAGCAAAATTTGGATCAATAGCTAACCCGTCAGTTAACTCAGCCATTTGAGCAGCAATGGTATTCAAGTCCTTGGATTTACGCTCAATTTGCTGAAGGGTTTTTTCCGTCGCTTCTGATTGTGGCTGTATCAAAAGCATGTAAAAAACAAACACCACCACCCCTGAGCCGCACAACAGAAGTAGCACTTGTTCTCGAACAGATAGTTTTTCAAACTCTCTGTAGATCTTGAGAAAAGAGGTATTGACAGCCTTACTCAATTGCTTGCCCTCCTTTACTTGAGTCGTTACTTTGAACCTCACTAGAAATGACAAAGTTAAGGGTTTGCTCTGCGTCTCTGAATAACCGCGCCTCTGAAAATTGCTGCCCTTTAAAATATTCTGTTGCACTTAAGCCACTTAGCCAACTCGGGACAAGGGATGATTCTGTAGCAGAGCCAGCCAATTTAACGTCATAGCCATCAATTAATATATGCGTTAACCACACCCCAGTTTGGTGGTGATTAGCCAAGTCGAGCATTAAGGTAGAAAACGTTTTAGATTTTAGGTCTTCTTGACCGAGCACGTCTCGCAATAATTGTTTTCTAAAAACCAAATTGCGCTGTTGCTCATCAACAAGTTGATTCAGCTTTTCATCCGCTTTAATACTGGCAAACTCAGTTTGCATGCTTTTTAGCACTATAGCTTGCTCTTTTTGTTCTTGCTCTATTTTGCTCAGTGTCGCCTTAAGTTCATCGTGTTTAAAATAATCAAATAGATAAATACCAAGTAATACTAGCGATAAGATTAGCCAAACTGATAGTGCTAAAGGTAAAGACAGCAACTGTAACTTAGGATGAAACTCTGAACTGTATAAGTTTACTGTCGTTTTCATGAGATATTACTACCTTTGCTTAGCCCTAGGGCCGCCCCCACACTTGCAAAATGGGTAGTTTTGGCGGAAATGCTATCAGCCTTTGCTAGCGAAGGGCTTAGCAATACCATATCGATTAAAATCTCGCGTTTAATTAAGTTGACGATTGTCTGTTGAAATGGCGAATCGAGGGCAACATAAGCTCTTTTAATCGGCGCTTGACGCAGCTGACTCTCAAAATAATCAAGAGAACGTTGAATTTCTAAGGCTAAATTATCAGCGATGCCTAGTTGTAATTCCTGCTCTGAAAAACTAGATAGGTTTTCATAGCCTTTTAGTCTTCTCGAAAAATACAGAAGGCCATTTTTAACAATGCTAAGGTTGATTTGATCACCAATATCTTGGTGTAAAAAGACGCTGGCTTCTTCAGAATTTGGCAGAAGCTGACAGGCTGACAATTCTTCTATCGTAATTGCTTCTAAGTTCAGTTCAGCCGCCAGTATTCCATTTCGAATGACCTTTACTTCGTCTTTCGGGAGGCTTACTACATAAAGTTTTTTAGCATTTGCTGGCGATGCGGGTAATTCAAAATGATCGATTGCCAGTTCAATATCTTGGCCAAGCTGCTCTTTTACAACCCACTGTAGAGCTTGATTAATTTCACTCTCTTCAACGGCTGGTTTATCAAGTTGTAAAAGGGGATATTTGGCAATAGATAAGGTAACTCGACACGGCGTGTTGTGAAGCTCATGTTTGTCAACATAGTGTTTTAATTGGTTTGCCCAATCTGTTATCTGAATTTTCGATTGTTTTACCCAATTCAATTTGCCTTCAATCAGTTGCAATGTGCTGATTTGTAATTCTTCAATACCAAATTCAATACCAACACTGTGGTACTTGGAGGCTCTTTTGAACCGGCGTTTTATGTACTCTCGCCAACCTATACGCATTTGTATTGATAGCCCTCGAAAATTTTCAACATTACAGCAAAGTTTATACAGAAGTGCCAGATATATCAGCCGCTTAGAAAAAGAATACAGGCTAAAATAATAGTTTAATTCATGAAAAAATCATGGACACATGCTCTGTATGACACTTTGATTAAAGCGCACTTTTACGAAAAGTGTAAATGGCTTTGTTCACTTGCTGTTCTTCATTATCAAATCTGTTTGAATCTAATGAGACAGACAAAAGATCCTTGAAGCTCTCTCTTATGGGTGCTTAACTACGCCCGTTAACTCGGTGTATAAACAGATAAACAAAGCGTTATGAATGATAAATTAGCCTTAGAAAATCAAGATTTTCTGCAAAACGTTTTAGGTTTAAAACAAATATTAACGATGTTTGATCTCTTGCCTGACATCATTTTTTGGATTAAAAACGCCAACAGTGAAATCATTTATGCAAATAATAAATTTGTTGAGCATATTGGTCTTCATTCACTGCAACAGGTTTATGGTAAGTCGGATGTTGCTTTTTTCCCGCCTCATATTGCCAAACAATTTATCAACGATGATAAAAGCGTTATGAATGGGCAAGTGATCACGGACCGCATTGAGTTAAATATGTTGAAAACCGGCGACTTTGCGTGGTTCTCTACCTCAAAGCGGCCTCTTTATGATCATAATCAACACATTGTTGGGTCTTATGGTTTCACTCAACTAATGAATAAAACCTCACAGGTGTTATCAAGCATTGATGCAATTAAGGCACCGGTAGAATTTGTGCGAGAAAATTACCACAAAGATATTTGTGTAGAGCAACTCGCCCAAACGGCCTTTTTATCTGTCAGTGCGTTAGAACGTCGCTTCAAAAAATATTTGTCAAAAACCCCGAAACAATTTATCAATGAAATCCGCTTAGAAAATGCTAGACGTCTGTTAATTGAAACTCGCCTTCCCATTGTTGAGGTGGCTTATCGCTGCGGATTTTCTGAACACAGCTATTTTAGTCGCCAGTTCAAAGCCCTTTTTGGCACCTTGCCTTCACAATTACGCGATACCCTTCATAAAGACAGTTAAAACCTTATCTCTACTATACTTTAAGATTGACTTAAGCATCGCGCAGTAGATTAGCCTTCTAAAGTGCAGCTCTTAATAAGTAATAAAATATGTATTTAAATCATAGGTCTATCTGGTCAGTATTCACCAAAATAACCATAAGCCCTTTTAGCTTAATCTTGCTTTCTAGCCTGTTTATCACGGCGACCAGCAACCTCAGTTTTATCGAGCATTTTTCGCAAGAATATATTGTGCAAAACAATGTTGCTTTTTTAGTGGCCTTAATGACGATTATTTGGGCCTTGAACACTGTGATTATCGCTATTGTATATAGTCTTTTACCGCTGCGATGGGCCCTTGCAGTTATCTTGTTGGTGAGTGTGACTTGTGCCTATTTCGCGGACAATTTTGGCGTAGTCATTGACGTTGAAATGATCCGGAATAGCCTTCAAACCAATGCGGCCGAGGCATCTGACTTACTCACGCTTAACCTCGTTATGCGTCTGCTTTTACTTGGCGTAGTACCAATAGTTCTGATCAATTCAGTGACTATTAACGCAGCAAAAAATCCTGCAGCTTGGCTTAGAAAAGTAAAAACAGTCGCGGGCTTGTTGGCAGTCTCAGTACTTGTGATTGCCTTAAGCATGGGTGTTTTTAGCGCCCAGTTCAGCAGCTTTATTCGCCAACATAAAGAATTACGCTATTACATAAACCCTATTCAGGCTATCTACTCTGCCGGCAAGTACCTTGGGGGCCAATTTAAAACCTCAGGTAAGCAAACCTACTCAACTTTGTCTAATAACTCACAAATCCCCCTTAGCGATATACATCGAGAACTCGTTATTATGGTGGTAGGTGAAACAGTGAGAGCCGATCATTGGGGGCTAAACGGCTACAAGCGTAACACTACGCCATTACTTAGCCAGGAAGAAAATGTCATTAATTACCCCAATATTTCGTCTTGCGGCACCTCTACTGCCATATCAGTGCCTTGCATGTTTTCGTTTTCAGGCCGTGATGATTTTGACGTGGATACTTCAGCCAAGACTGAAAATGCCTTTGATGTTTTAGCCAAAGCCAAGGGAGGATTGAGTGTGCTGTGGCGTGACAATAACTCTGACTCTAAAGGTGTGGCTATTCGTCAACAATTTGAAGATTTTAGGACATCACAGAACAATACCCTGTGCGATGATGAATGCCGTGATGTAGGCATGTTAGTGGGTCTACAAGAGTATATAGACCAGCAAGCGAAAGACATCTTTATTGTACTTCATCAAATGGGCAGTCACGGACCCGCTTATTTCAAACGCTATCCAAAAGCCTTTGAAATATATCGCCCTGCATGCCAAACCGCAGAGCTCTCTCAATGCAGTGATGAAGAAATCATCAATGCGTATGACAATACTATTGTGTATACCGATTACTTTTTATCTCAGGTTATTGCTTTACTTAAAAACAACACTGAACAATTTGAAACCAGCATGATTTATGTCAGCGACCATGGCGAGTCAATGGGAGAAAATGGTATTTACCTGCATGGTCTGCCTTACTCATTTGCACCAGATAGTCAAACTAAAGTGCCGCTTGTAGTCTGGACTGATGTCAATTCAGACATCGATATTGCAGCTACACGGCAACTCGCTGAGCAAGAAAACTCTCACGATGCCATAGCAAAAACACTGATCACTTTATTTGAACTGGAAACTGATGTGAAATTCAATGAGGCAAACAACTTGCTTAAATTTAAACAACGCCCGTAAAGCTTAGCTAAAGGTGATTGGCCTTAAACAGCCAGTCACCTTGTTGAATTACTTA
>NZ_JANQVQ010000187.1 GCF_030730205.1 Paraglaciecola sp. | reverse complement strand
CTAAAGCCACTCCTACAAGGGGCTATTTTCAACAAGCCCTACAAAAGAGGCGCGTATGTTAGGGAAATACCTTGTTCGGTGCAAGTAATAACTGCTGTTAGGCTGCGAGTCGATGAACAATTGTGCAATTTAATCTGACAATCTCAAGTAAACGCGTAACCGAGGTAGTTATTCAATACATCAGTTAATGGTCTGAATCGGTAGTTCTATCTTACCATTAATCACCATAATGCAATCCATACCGGCATTTTGGGCGGCTTGACGGCCTATTTCGGTATCTTCAAACACCACGCAGTCTTTGGGCTCGATGCCCATGTTAAGCGCTACGGTTAAAAAGGTTTCGCCGTGGGGTTTGCCGTTTAACACATCGGTGGCAGTAACAACGGTTTCGAGTCGCTCTAACAAACCTGTGGCGGTTAGCATGGAAATGGCGTTACCGCGCTCCGAGCCGGTACCAACGCCCATTTTGAGCACACCTTGATAGCGCTTCATCACAGCAAAGGTGTCTTCTATTACCGTGGGCTTATCGTCAAGTTCAAGAAAAGCTTGCCGTTTGGTTTCGGTAACCTCGTCTAAATCGTGATCAAGGCCATGTTTTTCATTCAACAGTTTCACGATTTCGCGGGTGGGTACTCCGCCGAGGTTATGAATATAGTCTCCGTCGTAGGGATAACCATATTTTTCGCAAGTTAGCTGCCACGCTTTGCCATGGGCGCCCATCGAGTCTATTAAGGTGCCATCCATGTCAAACACGATCCCCTTGTAGCGGCTTAAATCTGGCATGTAATACTCCTTTTTAGTTAGTTGATTAATCGTTATGAGGACTAAAAATCAAAAAGCCAGCATAGCTGGCTTTTTGTTGAGTAAATAGACCTAAAAACGATAAGGTAAATCAGGCGTTACCCCTCACCTTCATCTTTAGCTCTGCAGAAAAATCGAGCATGCGATTGAGCGGCACTAGGGCTTGTTGACGCAGGGCTTCGTTTACAAAGATTTCGTGGCCGCTGTTGTCGGTCAATGACTGGTAAATGGCTTGTAAACCGTTCATGGCCATCCATGGGCAATGAGCGCAACTTTTACAGGTTGCACCATTACCAGCGGTAGGTGCTTCTAATAATATTTTACCCGGCGCCGCTTGTTGCATTTTATAAAAAATACCACGGTCGGTAGCCACAATAAAATGACTATTAGGTAGGGTTTGCGCGGCTTTAATTAATTGCGTTGTTGAGCCAACGGCATCGGCCATTTCAACGACACTGGCGGGTGATTCGGGGTGCACCAATATAGCAGCATCAGGATACAGGTTTTTCATGTCCAGCAAGGCTTTCGCCGAAAACTCGTCATGGACAATACATTCACCCTGCCACATCAACATGTCTGCACCGGTTTGTTTGGCAATATACGAACCTAAATGACGGTCCGGTGCCCAGATGATTTTCTCGCCTAATGAGTCTAAATGCTCGACAATTTCTAAGGCAATACTTGAAGTGACTACCCAATCAGCTCGGGCTTTTACTGCTGCAGAGGTATTAGCATACACCACCACGGTATGGTCGGGGTGAGCGTCACAAAACGCCGAGAATTGATCGGCTGGACAACCAATATCCAAAGAGCACGTTGCTTCAAGGGTGGGCATGAGTACGGTTTTTTCAGGGCTTAGAATTTTGGCGGTTTCGCCCATAAACTTAACACCCGCCACAATGAGGGTATCGGCTGCACAATCTCGACCAAATCGCGCCATTTCCAATGAATCAGAAATGCATCCACCCGTGGCTTCAGCTAAGGCTTGAATCTCTGGATCGGTATAATAATGCGCAACTAAGGTGGCATTTCTCTTTTTTAAAAGCGATTTAATTTCTTGCACATAAAACTGCTGCTGTTCAACAGACAAGGCTTTGGGCTTAGCAGGAAAGGGATAATCGACTTTTTCGACTTCAATAAGCTGTGACATAGATAACCTGAGGCGCTGACTAGATAAAATCGGGGAAAGTAGGTCCGGGCATTATACCTAATTGAAATAAAAATGACATATAGGACGCATTGAGTGTTAATTGTAATAAAACTGTTCGTAGCGCTTACGCCAGTAAGTGGCATAGGGACTAGCCGGCTGTTCTTCAAAAGTTTGAGCAAAATTTATAAAGGCCGGCGTCAGATTTTTTGGCTGCTTTAAGGCTTGCTGCCAAGCCGCAAGGTAAAATTCAGGAATACGTGCCACGTCGTAATATTCCATAAAGGTTAACTTGGCACTGGGTTTAAAGGCTTGGCTACTGTGATTGTCACACGTACGTGCTGGGGTCAGCGCCACATTAGTGTTTTGTTTGAGACTCTGCCAGTACTGTGTATCTATTTGCCCTTCATTGACCCGTTTAAACACCAAGTTAGGGGCTTTTCCTTGTTTACAAACGGTTGCGGCTAACTCGCTCGACAAGGGGTACTCATCAACAAAACCGGCAAAATGGGCCAATTCGTGCACCAATACATCATAAGTATCTTGCTGGTCGAGATACATAATACCGTTGTGCACATTCGCTTTACCGTGTTTGGCAAATACCACCAAATGGGTAAATTGTTTGTTTTCTAATTTTGGCGCTAAAGGCTTGATATCACAGGTAATACGAGCATTTTTATACGGGCTTGCACAAGGCAGTAAATGGGGCTCAAAAACAATATTTGCGGCTATGCAAATAGGCAAAGACGCCAAGCGTTTATCCGCCTTAAATTGATGAATAAAACGGCTAGCCTGTGGCAAAGAGTCAAGCTCTGAGGTAACAAATAATATTTGCTGCAAACACGCTTGAGGCGCCCAAGCTTGCAGTGAATTTTGCTCAATAACAAGGGGCGCACTTTGCTGCGCAGTTAGCCACTGCTGGCCATATTGCTGATATAGGCCAGCGTCTGGCGAGCCCAGTTCGTTTGCCTTGGCAAAGTCATGTAAGGCAGCGGCATATTGCTGTTGTTGCCATAAATTTAGTCCTTGCGCTAGATGCAACTTAACTGCGGCACTACGTTGTTGTTGGTTAAGTTGCATAACGGGCGATACAGAAGAGGCGAAATAAGCACTGTGGACCATTACAACAATAGGCAAGGCAGCGAGTGTTAACCACAGCGCTGCCCAACTGGCCTGACTTATTTGCTTACGCACCGCTTTTATTGCGCTTGAATATTAGCATCTTGTTCTTTACTGGCGTTTTCGCGCAGCAAATTTAACTCTAAGCGGGCGTAACGATGTTCAACGTATTCAAACACATTGGTGCTTAGGGCGAGTTTGAAATAGTTAGACGCCACCCCACGATGCCCGCGGGCGGCATGGTATTTACCTAAATAAAAATAGGCCTCGCATAGTCTGTCGGTCAGTTGCTGCTGACTGGTCACCCCTTGGATCAAGGCATTAAGCAATTGGTTTTCGGTAACGCGGTCTAAGTATAAATCTACCAGCCGAGTGGCCCAATTATCGTTATCAAGGCCATTGCGAGCAGTTTCTAATGAGGTTAGCGCTGCATTAGCATCAAGCTCACTGGCCGCTAAATAGTTCCATAGGGCTCGATAAGGATCACTTTCGTCTTTTGCATAAAAGGCGTTTAGATCCTGCACGGCTAAATCGGGACGCCCCCCGTAATACAAGGCAATGCCACGGTTTAAAAAGGCAAAGTCATAAGACGGATTGATGTCGAGTGTGGCGTCAAAGGCTTCATAAGCCTGAATAAATTCCATTTGCTGTGTGTAGTGCACACCTAAGGCATTATAGGCTTCGGCCAAGTCAGGCTTAAGTTGAATAGCTTGGTTAAAATCATATTGCGCTAAACCCGCTAAACCGACACTGTCATACAACATGCCGCGCTGTTGCAGCAATTGCGCGCGCTCTTCATCTTTTAACGTAGCCTGAGCCAAAATTTGGTTGTAACGCGCAATCGCCATTTGCGAGCGTGCGCTCATCGGTGCAGGCTCAGCCAGCAGCAAATTACTCATTTGAGGGTAATCTTGTTTGGTTGGTGTTGTAGAACTGCAACCTGCTAAAACCGCACTACAAAACAGTAAAGAAATAAGACGTTTATACATAATAAAGAAAGACTGAAGAACCTGGTTGAGATTACTACGACCTTGTTTAACGGTAAGCTAACTCACGCTTTTAAGCCCTAGATAATCGTTGAATTCGAACGACTGGTTGCGTCTAAGAGTCTCGCAATTAGCTTTAAAAGTAAAGATAAGCACTGGGCTTGGCACTAAATTTATCAATATAACTTGTATCAAACAGTAAAAATAAAGCAGACTAGATGGTCAAGTATAAAGAGACCCGAGGAAGCCATGTCTGCAACTGTTAGCGATATGCAAACACAACTACTAGAAAAAGCCTTTCTAGCCCAAAAAAACGCTCACGCCCCCTATTCACATTTTCAGGTTGGCGCTGCCCTGCTTGATAACACTGAGCAAGTTTACCATGGCTGCAATGTTGAAAATGCCGCTTACCCCTTAGGCCAATGTGCCGAAGCTACCGCTATTGGCAGTATGGTGGTAAATGGAGGTAAAAAAATTCGAGAAATTCTAATTGCCAGTCCCAATGATGACTTTTGTCCTCCTTGTGGGGGCTGCCGCCAAAAAATAGCTGAGTTTGCTGATAAGCATACGCTGGTCCATCTGGCCACTCAGCAAGGCAAAATAAAAACGGTTACGTTTAGTGAACTACTGCCACTGTCATTCGGTTTTAATCCAGAGTAGTTAAGACCCAATGCAGCACCAAGGTTATGGTATTTAGCTTATTGGTTTACTTAATTTATTTAAATAGTCAGTCTTTTGGGTCGTCCACCTAAAACCGCTCTAACCGTACACATCTTGAAACATTAAATAGACCGTCTCAGGCCCTGTTTTGCTGTTGCTTTGTTGCGCCAGTTTGGCCACCCAAGTAAGGTTAAGCTTAGGTCATTTTTTAGTTAACTGTATGTTAGAACTTCGCCATATCTGCAAGTCGTTTGTTAACGGCACAGAGCAAGTCCACGCTCTGAACGACATCTCGTTATCCATTCAAACCAATGAATTTGTTGCCTTTATGGGCAGTTCAGGTTCGGGCAAATCGACTCTTATGAATATACTCGGTTGTTTAGACGCGCCCAATAGTGGGCAGTACCTACTCGACAACCAAGACGTAGCCAGTTTGGACGACGACACTTTGTCGCAAATTCGCAACAAACACATTGGTTTTATCTTCCAAACCTTTCATTTACTGCCCAAGCTTGATGCCATCGCCAACGTAAAATTGCCTCTGCGCTACACCAATGTGAGCGATGCCGAAGCCACTGAACGGGCGGTTGCTTTGTTGCAAAAAGTGGGACTTGGGCATCGCATGCACCATAAACCCTTTGAAATGTCAGGTGGGCAACGTCAACGAGTGGCCATAGCTCGGGCGCTTATCAATAATCCTACGGTAGTCTTAGCGGATGAACCAACCGGCAACCTAGACAGTAAAACATCTGTTGAGATCATGGCCTTACTAACCGACTTACACAAACAAGGGCAAACTATTGTCATGGTGACTCACGAAGACGATATCGCCGCTCACGCTCAGCGTGTGGTGATGATGCGTGATGGAAAAGTGCTTGACCTTGATTACAAGATTGACGCAATGACGAGGCATCCCCATGGTTAAGCCAATAGCGAAAGTGATTTTTTTATCAGCAGGTTTATTAAGCGTTGCCGGCACCGCCAGTTATGCATCAACCCTATTAACCGGTGAAGTTGCCTCAGCGCAAAGTCAAACGGTTACCGCCCCCAAAAGTACCGGTTGGCAAATTCAAATTCAGTGGCTTGAAGAAGAAGGCACCATCGTGAAAGAAGGCGACCTGGTAGCGGTATTTGACTCAGGGGGTATTCAAACTCAGCTAGAAGAAAATCAAGAGAATTTACAAACCCAAAAATTGCAATTATTAAAAATTGAAATGGACGTAAATCAAGCCGTAGTAGAAGCAGAAGGCCGCCTAAAGCTAGCTACCATACAAGTTAAAAAAGACCGCATAGAAGCCAATATCCCTAAGGGTGAAGTCAGCGATTATGAAAAAGGTAAATTTATCATCGCCTATGAAAAAGCCCTGATGGAACAAATTAAAGCCGAAGAAAACCTCAAGCTTAAATTGGCGGAACGGGATGTTGCTATTCAAAAACAAAAAATAGAAATTATTAAACTGGAAGAAAAAATAGCCTATCAGCTTGGGCAAATAGACAAACTCAGTGTACGGGCGCACATCAGCGGACCGGTGTCGCATCTAATGCATCCTTGGATGCCACAAAAAATTGCCGCAGGCATGAACGTCCAACCCGCATGGGAAGTGGTAAGGGTGCAAGCACAGTCGTCGTATCAAGTGACCTCATGGGTACATGAAATCGATGCTGCAAAAATGGATCTTGCCAATAACACCCTACAGCTCACGCTCGACGCCTACCCGGGTAAAAGCTACCCAGGTAAACTGCTCAGCATGAGTAGTCAAGCAGAACAGCGCAGCCAATGGAGCGAGAGCGCTTACTACCGACTTGAAATTGCTTTTGATGAAGCAGTTAACCATCCCATTTTTCCGGGCATGAGTGTCCGAATTAATCTGCAATAAGGACGGCCCGATGATAATCATTACACGTTCAGCCCTGCTTGCTGCCCTAAGTGCCTTTGTCTTAGTGGGCTGCCAGCCAGATGCGATCGAAACTAGCGTGGTCGAGCAGCCTAAAGTCACTGCCACCGCAGAATTAATTTCACTTAAAAATGCAACGTTAGGGCCGCCCAGCATACCGCGGATGTGGCAATATAAAATCGAATACATGGCCCGAGAAAATCAGTTGGTAAAAGAAGGCGATAAAGTTTTAGTCTTTGATGCCCAAAACCTAAAAAATGACTTAATTAGCCAATCCAGCCGGCTTGCAGCAGAAATTAAAAAAGCGGAAAACCAAAAACTCAAAGACGAAGCCACACAACAAGATTTGATTTTGGCCTTAGCGGAGGCCGAAATGAATTTTCAAAAAGCCAAACGTAAAGCGGAGATCACCGACGCCTCTCGCTCGAAAATCGAACGAGACAAACAACAAGCCGACTACGAATACCAAACAGAAAATCTAGCCCAAGCCAAACAAAAGCTAGCACACCACAAAAAAGCGATGGAAATTAATCGCAGGGTGGATCAAGCCGAAATCAATCAGCGTCAAAGCCGTGTGAATAGCGTAAAACGTGATATCGCTAAACTTACTATTAACGCCCCCAAAGATGGTTTAGTTATGTATACCGCTGATTGGGAGGGTGAAAAAGCGGCAGTAGGTCAAACGGTGTACATGGGCCGCACATTAATGCAACTGCCATCACTTGATGAGGTGGCTATAAAAGCTGAGTTTGCCGAGCCCGACACCGCTAAATTGCACACTGGACAAGTGGTTAAGGTCATCTTTGAAGCCTACCCTGAAAATGCGTACATGGGTAAAATTTCCGAACTTGGGGAGGCCTATTATCCGAAGTCCACGTCTAATGCCAAAGTGGTATTTGACGCGTTAATTGAACTTGATGACAACAAACCGGAAGTTATGCGCCCCGGAATGAAAGCAAAGGTAGAGGTACTAGGTTCATGAGCAAGTTTTTAATGTTTGCGGGCTGTTTAAGTGCCGCCACATGGCTTAGCGCTTGCAGCGAAGCGCCCATATCAAGTACCCCCGTGTTCACCGTTGAAAGCCGAGAGTTTGAAATAATCATCCCTGCCTTTGGAGAGCTAGAAGCCGCTGAAGCACACAATATTTCAGCTCCAGGTCGTCAACCAATGATGATTGATTGGCTAGCAGAAGAAAACAGCAAAGTGAGCAAAGGGCAAGTGGTGGCACGTTTTGATGCCGAGCGCTTACTGCTCGATAGCCGTGAAGAAGAGCTTGAAATGCTGTTGCTTGATAAAGACTTACGCAAAACCTACGCCGAAAAAACCAAACAAGAAAACGAGCTTAATTCAGAAGAAGTGTTTGTGGGTAAGGAGTTCAAGTTTGTGGATACTTTTGCCATTGATGACATGCGTTTGTATTCGAAAATTGAAATTATCGACACCCTATCAAACCGCGACTACTTAGGCGCAAAAGAAGAATTTATTGATTGGAAACAAGACAGTATTGGCGAGCAAAACCAAAGTTCGGCACAAATTTTAGATATTCGTAAACAAGGCCACGAAGCCAAATACACCCAACACAAAGAAGCCTTATCTCAATTAGAAATTTATGCTCCTTTTGATGGTTTGTTAGTTTACGAAAAAAACTTTCGGGGTGATAAACCCAGCGTCGGGCAAACGGTATTTCCGGGTAGCACTATTGCTAAAATTCCTAACTTAGAAAAAATGCAGGCTAAGGTGTTTGTGCTCGACAAAGACGCGATTGGCTTAAAAGCTGGCCAGAATGTTGAGTTAACCTTAGAAGCCCTACCTGATCAAAAGTTGCAAGGCACGGTGGCCAGTGTATCGGGGTTTTCACGCACCATTAAACGGGGCAGTCCAACAAAGTATTTTGAGCTGACGGTAGACATCCCACAAAGTGAGCGCAAGTTGCAACCTGCACAAAAAGTGGTCGCTGCTATCAGAGTCAGCGATGTGCAAAGTAAAATTGTGATCCCCCTACAAGCTATTTTTAACGACAAAAGTGAAAACTTTGTATACCTACAACAAGGCAGTGACTTTGTGAAACAGATTGTCACCACCGCCGATAAAAATTTGTATTTTGTGGAAATCAGCAATGGCCTCAAACCCGGCGATATTATTGCCCTTAGCGTACCACTTGGAGTAACTGGCTGATGGTTAGCACCTTTAAACCTTTAATTGTGGATGCCCTAAAAGAAATGGCAGCCCACAAATTACGTACGCTACTCACCTTACTTGGGATGATTTTTGGGGTAGGCGCAGTTATCGCCATGTTGAATATTGGCGAAGGGGCTGAGCGCCAAGCCTTGAAGTTAATAGACTCAATGGGCCTGCGTAATCTCATTGTTGAAAGTAAACAATTTGCCAGCGACGAACTCAAAGAAATCCGCGAAGAATCATTAGGCTTAACCTTAGCTGATGTTGAAGCCGCTGCCGCGACACTGCCCTTTGTCGAAGACTACAGCGCCGAACGCAATATCAAAACCCAATCGGTTTACAGTGATAAAGGGCGTTCAGATGCCAACGTGGTAGGGGTGACGCCAAGTCACTTTGTATTATCGAACATGAAAGCCGCTAGCGGCAGATTGTTAGACGATGCAGACGAACGCAACGTATCGCAAGTTGTGGTACTGGGTGCTTCAGCCGCCGATGCGCTGTTTCCACAAGGCAATGCACTGGGACAGTTTGTAAAAGTGAACCATCTGTGGCTTGAAGTAGTGGGGGTATTGTATAACCCGTTTTTAGGTAAAGACGAATTTCAAGGGGTCAAAATCGGCGGCGACAGTGAACGTTTATTCGTACCGCTGTCTACCAGCTTGAAAAAACTCAGTGCATTGGCGTTGGCCAGTGAACTTGATACGGTAAAACTGAAGATCTCTGAGCAAGTAGACCCCAGTATTGCCGCCAAAGCAGTAGAGCAGTTGTTTAAGCTGCGCCACGGTGAAGCAGAAGATTATCAGTTAATCGTACCTGCAGCCTTATTGGCCCAGCAAAAACAAACACAGCAGATATTTAATATCGTTATGGCTTGTGTGGCGGGCATCTCGTTATTAGTGGGTGGCATCGGCATTATGAATATCATGCTGGCCAATGTGTTAGAGCGCACGAAAGAAATTGGACTCTTAAGGGCAGTAGGGGCCACCCAACGTGACATTAAGTTTCAGTTTATTGCTGAAAGTTTTACTATATCGGTGCTCGGTGGCTTGTTGGGCATCGTCTTTGGTTTGGCTCTATCAGAAATTATTGGTTTTTATTCTGGCTGGGCTGTCAGCTGGTCAATGGTTGCTATCTTTTTGTCTTTAGGAATTTGTATTGCAGTGGGTGTGGGATTTGGGGTATTTCCTGCCATTAAAGCGTCACAGTTAAATCCTATTGAAGCCTTGCACAGCGACTAACACAATTAACTAACATAGTCAGGTGTGCTGGCTAATGGAGGATACAATGAATAAAAGCATTAACATCAACGGCAAAAATTTCGAGCTCGACGTACCTGACGACATGCCACTGCTGTGGTACTTGCGTGACAAATTAGAACTTACCGGCACTAAATTTGGTTGCGGTATGGGTTTATGTGGGGCGTGTACCGTGCATTTAGACGGACAAGCTATCCGCGCCTGTGTCATGCCAGTGGCAGCAGTAGCGGGCAAATCAATTACCACTATTGAAGGCTTGTCTGAAAACGGCAGCCACCCATTACAAAAAGCCTGGCTTAAACACAAAGTGCCACAATGTGGTTACTGCCAAGCAGGTCAAATTATGAACGCAGCCAGCTTTTTAGCCGCAACTCCGCGCCCCAGTAGTACAGACATCGATAATGCGATGCAAGGCAATATTTGTCGCTGCGGCACCTATCAACGCATTAAACTCGCCGTGGCCGATGCCGCTGACGAGTTAGCTAAGGAGGTATAAGATGAGCGCTAAAGAGACTCATATTCATCAAGGCTTTAACCAAAGCCGGCGCGTTTTTCTAAAACAAAGTTCGGCCTTAGGCGGCGGGTTAATGCTTGGTGTAAGTGTGGTGCACCCTGCCCTTGCGCAAGTCAAGGTTGGCGCTGTTGATAATTTTAATCCTAACGCCTTTATTCATATTGCGCCCAATGGCGATACCCTGATTTATTGTGGGCGCTGTGAAATGGGGCAAGGCATTAGCACCGCATTACCTGCTGCAGTTGCTGACGAACTCGAAGCTGATTGGGCAAGAGTGACGGTTAAACAGGCTGACGGTGACGAAGACAAATATGGCTCACAGGCTACTGGCGGCTCAGCCAGTATTCGTACCATGTATATCCCCATGCGTGAAGCAGGCGCCGCAGCAAAAGAAATGTTAATTGCCGCAGCTGCCAAAGTGTGGGCCACAGACGTCAAGAACTGTAAAGCAGACAAGCACGTTGTGATTAATACCCTGAACCAGCAAAAACTAGGTTACGGTGAACTAGCCAGTTTAGCGGCAGACATGCCTGTGCCCGCTCAGCCAAGCTTAAAAACCAAAGCAGAATATAAATACATAGGTAAGGGGCTGGCGAGACACAATCAAGGCGATATCGTAGTGGGTAAACTCACCTATGGTGTAGATACCAAGTTACCTGGTTTAAAATACGCAGCGATTACGCACTGCCCTGCCTTGGGCGGAAAACTAAAATCAGTCGCCAACAAAGAGCAAGCCATGCAAATGGCGGGAGTAATCGATGTCGTCGAAATCCCTCGCTTTGAAGTGCCCTTTGGTTCAATTGGTGGTGTGGCCGTTGTAGCAGACAATACCTGGACAGCTCAGCAAGCACTTAAGAAGCTCAACATAGAGTGGGACCTAGGTAAAAACGGCAGCTACGATACCAATGCCTACAAAGCCATGTTAGTAAAAAATGTTGAAAACCCAGCTAAGCTTGTAGCTGAACGTGGCAACCTGCAACAAGCCTTTGATGACGCAGCCCATGTGATGAAAGCTACTTACACAGGTGGACATTTATCTCATTCACCCATGGAGCCTAACGCCAGTGTCGTTTGGGTACAAGATGACTCATGTGAAGTGTGGGCCGCCACGCAAAGCCCCGGCGATATTCAAAAAACCTTAGCCGAATATTTTAAACGTGATCCTAAAGATATAGTGGTGCACGTCACCATGTCTGGCGGCGCCTTTGGTCGTAAGTTTAAATGTGATTATGTACATGAAGCAGCGGTACTGTCTGCTAAAGTGAAAGCGCCGGTGCAACTGACGTGGTCTCGAGAAGAAGATATGCGCACCGGTTATTTTCATTCAATTAACGCCCAGCATATTGAAGCGGCACTTGATCAAAACGGTAACGTGAGTGCTTGGCTGCACCGCGTTGCCTTTCCGCCCATTGCCTCTTTGTTCAACCCTGCACAAGACCGCGCTACTGACGCCGATGTGGCAGAGGTAGCGAATCACCCCTTTGGGATCGCTAATTTGCGCAGTGAAAGTGGCGAGGCGCCAGCGCATACCCGTATAGGCTGGTACCGAGCGGTATACGCCATCTTTTATGGTTTTGCTTTTGGTGCTTTTGCTGATGAACTTGCCCATCAAAACAAACAAGATACCGTCGAGTTTTTAAATCGTTTATACGACAGTAATACCGACCCTAAACAAGCTGAACTCGTCAAACGCTCAAAAGGTGTCCTGGCGCTGGCCGCAGAAAAGGCCGCTTGGGCACAGCGTGATTCACTGCCGAGTAATCAAGGTCTTGGCATAGCCGTACATTATAGCTTTAACACGTATGCGGCCATGGCGGTATTAGTTGAAGTGAACGGCGATGACATAAAAGTACTCGAAGTATGCGCCGCCATTGACTGTGGCCAAGTACTCAATATTGACGGCGCTACGGCGCAAATGGAAGGTGCCGTAGTCATGGGCATGGGGTATTCTTTGCGCACTGAAATAGTATTTAGAAATGGCGAAGTGCAAAACACTAACTTTCATCAATACCCCGTACTGCGTATTAATGAAATGCCTAAGGTACAAGTACACTTTGTAGAAAGTGATTATCCGGCAACGGGCTTAGGTGAACCGGGCCTTGGTCCATTCGCCTCTGCTTTAAGCAACGCGGTATTTGCCGCTTCTGGTAAACGGTACCGCGACCTGCCTTTTAAACCAATGGCTATTTAAGC
>NZ_JANQVQ010000186.1 GCF_030730205.1 Paraglaciecola sp. | reverse complement strand
TATAGTTGCGCCTAGGTAGGTAAGCCTAGGCGCTGTTTTTATTTAGCTTGTTTTAATTCCTTCGTTATCCATTCATCAATCACGTCATCTAATACATCCATAGGCAAAGAGCCTTGACCTATCACAGTGTCATGAAATGCCCGTAAGTCGAATTGATTACCTAGTGCTTTTTCTGCTTTGGCGCGCAACTGGCGTATCTTAATTTCACCAATTTTGTAGGCCAGTGCTTGGCCTGGCCAACTGATGTACCGGTCGATTTGATCATTAACCGATTTTTCAGTCAGTGCGGTGCGAGCCGCTAAATAATCAACCGCCTGCTGACGAGTCCAGCCAAAAGCATGAATACCCGTATCAACCACTAATCTGACTGCGCGCCACATTTCATAACCGAGCCTGCCAAAGTCGCTGTAAGGGTTTTGATAAAAGCCCGCTTCTTTACCCAAACGTTCTGAATACAGGCCCCAACCTTCAGAAAAGGCGGAATGATTTAAGGTACGGCGAAACTCAGGCACGTTTAATTCTTGGGCGATGGCGTTTTGTAAATGATGGCCAGGAACCGCCTCGTGCAAACTTAAGGCTTCGAGATTGTACAAGGGTTGTTGCTTGGGATCAGCGCTCAAAAAATAGGTGCCAGGGCTTCGGTTATCCGGTGGCGGCATATAAAACGCACCTCTGGAAGCAGAGCCTTTGATGGTAAAAGTGTTGCGCGGTAAGTGACCAAAAAAGGCGGGTAATTTACCGTACATCTTTTGTGTGATAAAGGCGGTTTTTTCAAGCACGTCTTGGCGGTCACTGGCATAAAATTGCGGATCTGTAGCTAAAAATTGTAAAAATTGGGCATAGCTTCCTGCAAATTTCACTTGTTGAATGATGGCATCCATTTCTTGCTGAATACGTCCTACTTCATTTACACCCAGCTCATGAATTTCTTTAGGACTGAGAGTTGTAGTGGTGTAGTAATTGGCGGTGTATGCGTAATACTCATCACCACCTTTAACGCTGCCAATACCCGCTTGTGGTCGGCACTGCGGCATGTATTCATCTTGAAAATAGTCATAAAACTGCTGATAAGCAGGTACAACTGCATCGTTGATGACTTTTTTTGCTTGAGCAATATAAGCTTGTTTCTGTTGCTCACTGAAGTTGGCTGGCATACGAGTAAAAGGCTCAAATAACGCGCTGTCTTGTGGTCTATCCACAATATGCAGCTTGATGCTGTCGCCATAGTCTTTAAAGCTTTCGCAGTAGTGCACAAAACCCGTTAATGCCCCAGCTTTGAGCAAGTCGATATTCTCTTGATTAAAGCGCGGATAGTCAGTCAGGCTGATCAAAAAGTTGTCGTAATCAGCGGCGTTTAAAAAAGCCATGTTGGCAGGTGCTTCAGCAAAATAGGTGTGCCAGCCACTTAAAAAATTGATGGGAAAGTATTTGTCTTGGTAAGTGTAACTGGCCTTTTCGGTTTCGCGCTCATACAAAAATAAGCGGTAACTCATTTGATTGTCAGCGTCTAACTCTCCCTTGGGTATCGTCTTTAGCGCCTTGAGTATATCGTTGTTGTAGGCATCACGCCTCGCCATGGCTTGAGGAGACCACTGGGCAAGTTTACCCTCGGGTTTCCAAGCGTCTGGATCCGTGCGAAAAAAGACTTTTTCTTGTTGGGCGTTTTGCCAATGTTTCGCCAATAAAGCGCTAAAATCGCGATTAGCATCAGCCAAGGTTTGGCTACTTGTAAGGGCTAATACGCCAAGTAAGCTGCAGGTTTTTATGTTCATGATGGACTCGTGTTATTCGTTGACTAAGGCGGCAAGTTTACCGATGGGCGAGGTCAGTGATTCAGGTGGTACGGTAAACCACTGCGGGCCTTTTTCGGTCATGTAAATGCAGTCTTCTAAGCGCACGCCAAAGTCGCCTGGAAGATAAATACCAGGCTCGTTAGAAAAGCACATACCTGCTTTGAGTAAGGCGGTTTCGCCGTGCACGAAGTTCACGCTTTCATGGCCTTCCATACCGATACCGTGCCCTGTGCGATGCGACAATCCGGGGAGTTTATATTCAGGCCCCAAACCTTGAGATACATAATACTGGCGCACAGCATCGTCTACTTTGCCGGCAGCCACTCCAAGTTGTGCGGTTTCAAAAGCGATGGTTTGCCCTTGGCGTACGGTGTTCCAAATTTTTGTTTGTTGCTTACTGGGCTCACCAACAACAAAAGTACGGCTGATATCAGATTGATAACCTTCTACCGCGCAGCCACAGTCCATCAATACAATTGAGCCTTCGCGGATCGTTTGACTCTGACGTGTACCATGCGGATAAGCACTGGCTTCATTAAACAGGGCCATATTCCATACGCTACTGCCGCCTAATTGCGATTGGGCCGCCGACATTAACGATTTGACATCGTCTTGACTCATACCCAACTCAAGTTTTGACCATACATGGGCATATGCCTCAAGGGTAATTTCATTGGCTTTATGCATCAGCGCCAGTTCATGTGCCGATTTGTACATACGACAGCCCAACGTAACCGGCTCGGCCCGAACATCAACCATATCGTTGGCCAGTTCCATGACCCCTTTTAACACAAAATAGCGCACGCTGTGCTCGAAGGCGATACTGCCATTGGCTTTGGCCACACCCCGGTCGACTAAAATTTGTTTCACTAAGGCAAAGGGACTCTCGTGTTCTTGCCACACTCTGACGTCTTTACCTACTTTGAGTGATTCACGAATACTGGGCTCTTCAAAAAACGGGCAAACCACGGCAATGTCACCTTCACGAGGTAGCACCACCGCAGTGAGTCTTTCACTGCGCCACCATTGAATTCCCGTAAAGTAATCCATAGCTGCGCCTGGCTCTAATATCAACGCGGCAATATTATGTTTCACCATGAGTGACTGAGCTTTGGCGATTCTTTTCTGACGCTCGGCCACCGTGATGGGTTTCACTGTATCTGTGATGGATCTCAGTACATTCTCACGTTGATTTTGTAGAGTCTGAGTTTCGCCACTTGCCATCACGGGGCGAATTGATAGGGATGCGATAGCTGCACCACTGACTTTTAAAAACTGTCGTTTATTGATGTTCATGTAAGTGATTTTCCTGTCAAAGAATCGTTGTTGTTATCGGGCTTATGCTCGCTTTTTTATGAACTTGAGCCTATTACATTTATTCTTCCTTTTACAGCCCATTGCGTTAAATGCGGGTAAAGGTGAGAGGAGGGGCAAACGTGAGCAGTAAGTCGCTATCGTCAGTGGTGAATACGGGTATATTGCACCGAGCAAAGGGGTATTCCCCTAATCACGCCAACGGGCTTTGGCTTTTAGTTGCGCGCTTTATTAGTGGTATTGCGATAAACGCTTTATAGTGTTCCTCCCTACGTAGCGGATCTTACTTGAATCTGGCGAGTTGCGTTTTTTAACCGAGCCAAACTTATGCCTTTACGTGTACGCTATCAAACCATTGAATTTGATTCGGTGGATATTCATTTATGCACGCTTCGCGACAAACAACAGTTCAGTGATCATCTCGGTGAAGCCGAATCCATGGGGATTTCTTCTGCCCAGTGGTCGCTGTTTGGCGTGGTATGGGAGTCGAGCGAGGTATTAGCCACCGAGATGCAACACTTTGATATTAAGAACAAACGTATTCTTGAACTGGGTTGTGGGATCGGTCTAGCCAGCTTGTTATTAAATTCTCGCCACGCGGATATTACCGCAACGGATATTCATCCATTAGCAGGGGAGTTTTTATCAAGCAATGTACGCTTAAATCGCGGTCGGCCTATTCCTTTTTTGCGTACGGCTTGGGATGAAAACCGTAAAGGCTTAGGCCTGTTTGATGTCATTATTGGTTCAGATGTTTTATACGAACATCAACATATCGCGTTATTAACCCATTTTATAAGCCTACACACCAAGCCTAGCTGCGAGATTATTTTGGTCGACCCTGGCCGTAAAATGCATGCTCCTTTTAGCAAAGCCATGGTGGCCTTAGGTTTTAGCCATAGCCAACGTAAAGCCTGTGGTAACAAGGGCGAATTGAGCCCATTTACTGGGCAAATCTTGGCTTACAGGCGAGTGGAATAAACCCAAATTTTTCATGCTTTTAAGGCCAGTTTTTGCTATCTTCGACTGGTAGTTTGTTGTGGTGAGGACGACCTCATCAAGTGGCCTTTGGTTGTATGTACACAGGCCACACAACCTTAATTTCTGGGGACGACCCCATCAACTAAGGGGCAAGCTATGTCTTGGTTTATTCTATTATTAGCTGGTGTATGTGAAGCTGGTTGGGTGCTGGGTTTGAAACAATCTGACTCACTAAGTAAAACGCCTTACGTGGCGCTGGCCGTCATTAGTATGGTGTTAAGTCTCTATTTATTTACCCTAGCACTGCGAGATATCGCCATCGGGCATGCTTATATCATATGGGTGGGCGTGGGCGTGATCAGTATATCTGTTCTTAATTCCTGCTTTTTTTCAGAGCCTATCTTAAAACAGCATTATGTGTTTTATGGTTTGATATTAGCAGGCGTAGTGGGTCTTAAATTTTTGTAAAGTAGGAGTGAGTATGTCAGGCGAAAAAGAGTTAAAGGTGTTATTGACGTCAATGGCACCAAGCTTAGGAGTCGAAGAGTTTGTGTTTTGTACAGTCGCTCACGCTCAAACGGTATCGAGTTTGGGCGTCTCACCTAAAGGTCTGTTTGAGGAGTCAGAAGGGACAACCTTAATTTTGCAAAGATCACAAGCAGAGGCTGCGCAATTACACTATTCGGGCATCTACCGCTGTATTACTTTGAACGTGCATTCTAGCCTTGAAGCGGTGGGTTTAACCGCAGCAGTATCAAAGGCATTAGCGGATGCAAACATCAGTGCCAATGTGGTCGCCGCTTATTATCACGATCATATTTTTGTGCCGAGTGAGCAAGCCCAAGAGGCCATTTCTGCTCTGAATGATCTGACTCAAGCTAGGCATTAAGCCAATGCCCAATGGGGCAAAATGAAGCAAAGCATATCTTATGCATAAAGAGTGGGGGCACTTCACTAGTAAGTGAATTTTCTAATGGCTTATGATGGTGAGCAAATACCATCAACACCAAAGGAAACATTGTGCGCATAGCGGTGCCAAACAACATCTTAGCCTTAGATAATATTTTACCAGACGAACCTCTACTGATGATGGGAGCAGGCCCTGTGCCTATTCCAGCCAAAGTAGCGGCCGCTAACGGTATTGTTATTAATCATCTGGGTGATACGATGGCACATATCATCGAGCAGGTTAAAGTGATGTCGCGCTATGTGTTTCAAACCCAAGATGGGCGCATCTTAGGTGTTGCAGGCCCAGGCTCAGCGGCCATGGAAATGGCGGTGGTTAACTTAGTGTTACCTGGCAGTAAAGTACTCAGTATTTGTAATGGTTTTTTTAGTCATCGTTTGGCGCAAATGGCTCAAAGAGTCGGCGCTGAAGTTGTACAGTTAGCCATAGAAGATGGTGAAGGTGCCGACGCACAACGTGTTGAGCAATACATTATTCAACATCAACCTCAGGTACTGACCATCGTGCAAGGTGAGACGTCAAATACGGTGTGTAACAACGAGCTTGCCGCCATTGCCGCCATAGCCAAACAACATGATTGCTTAGTGATTGTTGATGCTGTGTGTACCTTAAGTACTATGGCATTTGATATGGACGAGTGGGGCGTTGATGCAGTGATTACTGGTGGACAAAAAGGCTTGTCGTGTATTCCCGGTATCTCCTTGGTCGGTTTTTCTGCAAAGGCGTGGCAGCACATTGAGGAGCGCAAGGATCAACTTAAACATTGGTGTTTGGATGCTAAATTAGCCGATCAGTTTTGGTACAAAAAGTCTTATCACTATACCGCACCTGTCTCGGGCATCTTGGCTATTCATGAGGCTTTACGCTTAGTGTGCAGCGAAACACTGTCAGTACGGTTCGATCGTCATTTGCGTTGTTCACAGGCTCTGCAAGCGGGGATAGAGGCCATGGGTTTGAGCTTATATGTTAAACCTCAAGCGCGTTTAAATTCCGTTGTGGGTATTACGATGCCACGGGGTGTGGAGTCTAAAGCCTTACTCAGCACCATGTCCAAACGATTTAAAGTTGAAATATCCGGCTCATTTGGACCGAACATTGTTCGTATTGGACAAATGGGCGAGCAGTGCCGCGCACATAATTTATTTAGAACCTTGCACGCCTTTGGTGCCAGTTTTAATTTACTGGGTCAAAAACTCGATTTACCAGCAGGTATGGCCGCCCTTGAAAGCGCACTAAATAAATTTCAGTTCAGTGAAGGCTTGTAAACTATTGGTACAACAGGTGATTAAAAATAGTACTAGGCAGTGCGACGCTTGTAGTTCATTATTTAATCACTTTGAGGCACTTGTCATGCCGCCTCAATCATGATTCTGTAACTTTGTTTTATTCTAAGTTTTGAGTTTAATCACTTGTTGTTGAGTAGCAGTAACGAAAGTTATCGGATTTAACGTCAGCCAATTTAACAGGGCATAATGATGAATAAAGCGATAAAATTTCAACACGAGGTCATCAGACCGGTACTGGAAAAAATGCATGCAAGTAACCTAGCTGCGGAAGAGCTTTTGCTCGGTACTGCTGTGCAAGAGAGCCTTAATTTTAAATATCGTCGCCAAATGGGCAACGGTCCCGCTCGCAGTTATTTTCAAATGGAGCCAGCCACCCATGACGATATTTGGAATAACTATTTAAAATACAATGCAAGACGTGCCGCTCTGGTGACATCATTTTTATCCTCGCCTGATGCCGATAAACATGATGAGCTAGAAAACAATGATCAGTACGCCACCGCCATGGCAAGAGTACATTATATGCGTGTATCTGAAGCCTTACCTAAACAGGGTGATATTGAGGGGCAAGCCAACTATTGGAAGCAGTATTACAATACTCCTCTAGGTAAAGGCAAGCCTAGCGAATACATCGAAAAATGGCATCATTATGTGCTGGGCAGCGAGGACTAATGATTAAATTGAGAATACTGCTGGGTTCATGCTTTGTATCCTTATGCGCACTTGCTTGTAGCTCTGCGATAACTGAGCCTGAAACGGCAGTCGTCTTAACGCAAGCAGCTAAGCCTTTCGTGATCAACCTAGGTGCAAATGGCAAGCCTTATTATCACTTGATGTTTAACTTAACGGCTAAAAATGTGACTGGTATTGAGCACAGCAGCGAAGCGGAATTTCGTCAAAATGGCGGCCAGTTTTCACTCACCATTGACAAGAATGCCTTTCCGATTGCTGCACCAAAGTGTAAAAGCGATATTATTTTACGCATGCCGTGGGTTGCATCAAAAGTAGATGTGAGTGAAAAATATCAGCTTTACTTAGCGATTCTCAGGGTCTCTGAACAAAATAAAGGGCAACTGCCTGTGGCGATAGAGTTGAATCCTTATGTGAGCGAGACACAAGACAAGCTGGTGCTAGAACAATGCAATGTGTTTTTTCGGCACAGTCACAACCACTACATTCCTAATATTAAACCTCTTTGACCTTATCTAAATAATCAACTAGTTGCTTACTTGCCTTGGCAATATGCGACTTCAAAAGATGTTGTGCCTTTAGGGTGTCGCATTTTTTAATAGCAGCAAGCAGTTGGCGGTGCTCTTCTTGGCTGGTACTGGTGTATTTCAGCTCTATGGCGTGATAACCAATATAGCGTGAACAAAGCTGATGTAAATTTTCAATGACGGTAAAAAGGGTAGGGCGTTGAGCTGGCTGATATAAACTGGCATGAAATTGCCAATTTAGCTCGCCATATTCAGCCACGCTCAAGTGAGGGCTATCAAGTAAAACCATTATGTCTTCCGCCATACCGAGACGTTGATTGGTTAGATTGGGCAATGCATATTCTAATATTAATGGCTCTAAATATTCTCGCATCAAACTCAGATCTTGCACTTCTTCTATACTTAAAGGTTGAACCATCACCCCTCTTTTTCCACACTGAGTCAGCCAACCCTCTCGTTTTAGTTGTTGTAGTACATCACGAACGGGGATGCGGCTCACTCCATATTGACCCGCCAAGGTTTCTTGTTTGAGTGCTACCCCCACAGGTAATTTATGCTCCCGAATATCTTGTTTAAGTCTGGCGTATAGGCTTTGTATAATAGAGGTGTCAGGCATATTAAACTCGCTTGTACTGTCGTAAGGCAAAATGGGTGCACAAACCAAAAATCAGCCCCCAAAATGCTGAGGCGATACCTAGAAACGACACGCCAGAAGCCGTCACCAAGAAGGTCACCATCGCTGAGTCTCGATATTGAGGTTGCTCGGTGGCTGTCACCAAACTATTTCCAATGGTGCTCAGCAACGCTAAACCGGCCAGTGCAGCGATAAGGGCTTGTGGAAAAGCGGCAAACAAACTGACGACGGTTGCCCCGCCAATGCCAGCTAATATATTAAAAAAACCAGTCGACACGCCTGCGATGTAGCGTTTATGCGGGTCAGGATGCGCTTCTTCGCTGGTGCAAATTGCCGCAGTGATTGCAGCAAGGTTAAAGGTAAAACCACCAAAGGGGGCAAAGACTAGGTTAATCAAACCTGTGCCACTCAACAGTGGTGAGATGGGCTGCGCACCATAACCATTGGACTTTAATATGGCGACACCTGGAATATTTTGTGAGGTCATGGTGACAATATACAAAGGAATGCCAATACCAATAATATGACTCAGGCTAAAAGTAGGGGTAACCCAAATGGGGCTGGCTAACGACAGTTCAAGTACCTCAAAAAGTAAGCTTTTTTGCCAATAAGCGGTAACCACCCCAGCTAATAGTACTAGCATAATGGCATATCGGGGCAGCAGCCGTTTACTCACAATAAACACCAAAAACATGATACCAACCAACAACGGGCTGGCTGTTAATGCACTGAAAATGCCCAAGCCAAACTGCAATAAAATGCCTGCTAACATGGCTCCAGCAATAGGTAGAGGGAGGCGCTTCGTCAAGGTATCGAATAAACCTGATAGGCCAGTAATAAGCATCAGACAGGCCACAAACACAAAGACACCAATGGCTTGTTCGATATTGATGTTGGTCAAACTGGTGGCTAAAAGCGCAGCCCCTGGGGTTGACCAAGCAATAATAATGGGACGCTTGTAATACAGTGAAAAACCAATACAGGCTATCCCCATACCCCAGCCTAAGGCCCATACCCAAGATACAATCATTGCTTGACTCGCACCTGCAGCTTGTGCGGCTTGAAAGACAATGGCCATCGCACTAGCAAACCCTACTAATACCGCAATAAAGCCGGCGCTAATGGCGGGTAGACTTACATCAGATAGCAATTTCTTAAACATGGTTATCGATTTTTTGTATACATATTGATAAATGTATACAAAATTTGCGGTGGACGCTATTGTTTAATGCGAGACGCAACGTTGAAGCGCGTTGCATTTACCAATGTGATTATTCCGTGGCTGGATAGTGAATTTGATTGCGGCCTGATTTTTTTGCAAGGTATAAGTGTTTATCTGCGTCTTCTGTGGCATCGCAGTTATGTTTTGCGCTGTTTAAAATAGTTGATATGCCGATACTGACACTCACACAATGCTGCGGTGAATGAGCATTTTCAATTTTTTCATTAAAGACGTTTTGTCGAATTCGCTCAGCGACTATTGTTGCGCCTTCAATATCGGTATCGGGTAAAACAGCAATAAACTCTTCACCGCCATAGCGACTAACAAAGTCGGCGGGGCGGCTGAGCGAACGTTGAATAATTAATGCCACTTTTTTTAAAGTGTCGTCACCGGCAACATGGCCATAGTTGTCGTTAAACAGTTTGAAATAATCGATGTCTATCATCAATAGTGCGGTATCACGCTGAGAACGCTTGACCTCGCTGCGTATTTTTTCAAAATGTTTATCGAAATAGCGCCGATTGAAAATAGAAGTTAAGCCGTCCACGTAAACCAATTTTAACAAGATGTCTTTTTGAAATTTAAGGGTTAAATGGGCTTTTACTCGGTTTTTTACCGTCATAGGGTTGACGGGTTTAGTAATAAAATCAATGCCGCCACTGCGCCAGCATTCGTCTTCTTCTTCTTGTTCGTTAAAGGACGTCACGAATATTACCGGGATATCTCTGGTATCAACCTTTTGTTTTAACATTTGGCACAGTTCTAAGCCTGTCATTCCCGGCATTAATACATCAAGCAATATGAGATCAGGTGGATTGGCTTGGCACACTTCTAATGCATCGATAGCACTGGTGGCCGCTAACACCTCATAGTCTTCAGCTAAGATGTTGTAAACGGTTTGAATATTGATCGGTTGATCGTCAACCACCAATATTTTACTGTGGCTTAAGTCAACTTCTGCATCCTCATTAAATTTTCCTAAAGGCATGCTATTCCTTATTTAAAATCGAATCGAAACGCATCAGAATTGTTTTAGCCTCTTTGAAATTGAGTTTATTGAGTACGGCAATAAGCTCGCTAGCAAGGTCCAATGATTGAGAGGACAATGTACCTGATATGCTCTGAAAAGTATCTATGGCCCGCATATTAAAGCATTCAACCTCTTTTTTAAGTTGTTGGTAGGTGGCCTTGAAATCTTCTGCTTCATCTTGAGGGGAGTAAAACAGCTCCTGTTCGCTCTTTAACAATGTCATCAGTTGTGCAGTGGTTTGTGCTGCTTCTTCACACACTGCTGAAAATTCAAAATATGTTGCAATAACAAAGTTTTCAAGCCCATCACTTAACAGTTGTTGTTCATGGTGTTTAGCTTGTTCCGTCAATGAGGTGAATCCTAGAGCGCCAGCTGTGCTTTTAAGCGTGTGTAAGGTAAGTTTGGTTTGCTCAAAGGTGGCGTTGCTGTCAGTAAACTGCAGTGAGTAATTTTTAAGATCAGTAAAAAACAGTTCAAGTGATTTGAGATAGATAGATTCTTGCTGATTAAAACGTGTTAAGGCTTCTTGTATGTTGATGTTTTTGGTCACACAAAATTGACAGGCCTTAGGATTTACAAGGGGGGATGCAGGGCTTCCCTTAGGAGTTTCTTGCTGGGTGTTTTCAAATCGGTTAGTAGTCAATAAAATTTGTTTAACGACATCATTTAATTCAAAAGGTTTGCCTATATGACCATTCATGCCTACAGCAAAACACTTTTCTTTATCTGAAGGCATGACGTTGGCAGTCATTGCCAATATAGGCAAGAGGGAAAATTTATTCATATCTCGGATGCGTTTGGTGGTTTCATAGCCATCAATCCCAGGCATTTGTATATCCATCAGCACCACATCAAAGGGCAGTAAACTATTTTCTAATTCTGTTAAGGCATCAAAGCCACTACTACAAAGGGTGGTAGTGGCTCCCTGACTTTCAATAAGCGCTTTGGCTATATTCTGATTGGTAGGATTATCCTCTACAATTAAAATGCGCATTTTAAGTAGCGGTTTGTGATTAGTTGAATGGCTTGGCGCTTGCTCAGTTTGCTTATTCGAGGCCACTGCATCATAAAACGCATTGATGAGTTGAGCGCGGGTAACCGGTTTGGTAATAAAACCGTTCAGCAACTTCGGATTTTTACTGTGATTTTGGGTAAACATTTCATTGCTGTGTGCGGTGACCATCACCAGCAGAGGCAGCTTGTCAACGGGGGCCATTTTTCTAATCAGTTCAGCTAGTTTCCATCCATCCACACCCGGCATCTTCCAATCAATTAGGGCTAAATCGAACGTGCGCTGTTGTACCATAGCTGATTGAAACTCGGCTAAGGCTTCATCCGCATTTTGCGCCTTAGTTACCTGCCAACCTAGTTGTGACATTGTGCCGCCTAATATACTTAGGCTAGTTTGATTGTCATCCACTAGTAGCACGTTGATAGGCGCTTGTGAGGTAAAAGACAACTTGGCATTTTCTGTTTGAGTCGCGGCTTGAACCAAAATGCTAAAACGAAACTCTGAGCCTTTGCCTAATTCGCTAGCAACGTCAATTTTACCGCCCAAGAAATTGACGTATTGGTTGGCAATCGTCAATCCAATGCCTAAACCGCCATATTGCCTATTTGATGAA
The DNA here is from genome assembly GCF_030730205.1 of Paraglaciecola sp. GTDB lineage: Bacteria > Pseudomonadota > Gammaproteobacteria > Enterobacterales > Alteromonadaceae > Paraglaciecola. Next base: position 30,926 of record NZ_JANQVQ010000186.1, on the reverse strand, counting down.
TTGTCTGCTTGAGTAAACATTTCAAAAATATTATTGAGTTTATTTTGGCTAATACCAATGCCGCTATCTTTTACTTTTACCGCTAGGGTAATATGAGAGCCGTTATTTTTGGGGACGGAAAGTTCTATGAGTACTTCGCCAGTATCAGAAAACTTAACGGCGTTACTACCTAAATTGAGTAAGATCCGCTTAAGTTTATTTTTGTCCCCGTGTAAGGCGATAGGTAAATCTGGAGCCACTTTAAAATGAATTTCTAATGCTTTGTTGCCAGCCATTTCATATAAAAATAAGCCAACTTCGGCTAAAAGTTCATCCAAAACAAAGTCACTTTGCTCCAGTCTTAGCTGATTTTGCTCCGCAAAAGTGACTTCTAAAATTTCATCAACGGTTTGCGTTAAAGAGGAAATAGCCATTTTAGTTTGTTTGATGTGCTTATGTTGAATCTCGTCTAATTGACTTTGTTGTAGCAACTGCAGAAATCCATTGGCGGCATTTAAAGGGGTTCTAAGTTCATGACTCATGTTGGCGATAAACTCGGTTTTGGCTTTATTTGCGGTATCTGCTTTGGTTAATGCTGTTTTAAGCTCGTTTTCTTCCTTTACTCGCTGTGCAATATCTTTGGCTGCAAGATAAATTAATTGTTGATCGTCAACGTTAATAACACAGCCTGATACCAGTGTTTGTAACCAGCCGCCTTTGGCATTTCTAAAATTAACTTCAAAAGTGTACTGCTGCTTATCTAATATTTCATTTACCACTCGCTCCCAAGAGCCCGAGGCTTTAAAGTTGACGACATCACTTATTTTAAGGTGCTTGAAAGCGAGGTCAGAGTAATTTAGACGTTGAAGCGCATAAGGGTTTGCTTTGTAAATAGAGCCGTCAATATTAATCCACAACAATAACTCTTTAGCATTGTCGATGGCGGCATTGACAATAGCGATGTTATTTTCAAGGTATTGTTTTTCGCTTAGGTCATGGGCGACTAAAACGAAGCCTTCAGATTCGTTTAAACTCGCTATGGTTAATTTGACTTTGACTTGTTCGCCGTTTTTTCGCCGTAATAAACTAACCTGAGGAATGCGTCGTTTGTCGATGGCGATTTTCATCGCTTCTTCAAACTGAAGTTCAGACAAAACGTTGACGGAAAAGGCTTCAATGACAGTATCACGGTTAAAAAGTCGCAAGATACTTTCTTTACCAATAAGTTCTTCGCCGGTGTAAGACAGCAATTTAATGGCACTGTTATTGACCAGCGATATGGTGCCTTTACTGTCAAAGGCAATAATTGCAGAGTTATCACTTTCAATAATACTGTGTTGAAAACTCAATTGTTTATTGATTTGCGCGGTTGCGTGGATAACTTTTTGATTCAATTCTTTGTTGGTCAGTTCTAACTTACTTTGTAGTTCATTGATTTCTGTCACGTCATTGATGTTGATGGTGGCTCCCCAAAATTCTCTTTTTTGAAACAAAGGAGAAATATTAAAAATGAGCTTTTTATCACGCTGACTGATGGGTGACTGATAAACAAAATGGATTTGTCTGACAGACTCGCCTTGTGCCACCTTTTTAAAATAATTAATGAGTTTATCCGCTGAAATTCCAGCAGTGAGCCACGCTGACAATGGTTTACCACGGGCATTGGCCTCGGTAAAACCAAATAGACTGTTGGCTGCAGCATTCCAATGTACGATGGCAAAATTTCTGTCGACCCCAATAATGCCATCCGAAGCATTATTGACCACGTTAGCAAAAGCAGCTTGTTCTCTGAGTTTTTGTAAACGAGCGGCAGTGAACTCCAATACAAGGTAAATAATCAGCATGATTAAACAGACAGACACTACAATTAACCAAAAAATGCGTTCAGCGTCGTCTAGGTAAAGTGATGCGATAAAGTCCTTACTTGGCGTGATTGTAATTTGCCAATTACGACCAAATACTTCAGTCAAGGTTTGAACTTGGTAAAGCGTATTTAATGGATCCTGCTCTGACTCTTTAACTAATGAAGTGTAAAAATTGATGTGGCTTTGGGTGGTGGCATCAGCTATCTCAATCTTCAAGTCATCATTCACCGCAGATACAGCGTCGACTATTTCAGAAATAAGCAAGGGGGCAAATACCCACCCTTGCAATTTTTTTTCAGTCTGATTTGCATTTTTTTCATACACCGCTAACAGTAACAAAAAGCCATGTTTAATCCTTTCATCTGCTTGTACTAGGGTAATTGGTCCTGTTAATTGCGACTTTTCAGTACTTGCTGCTTTTAGCGCGGCAACTCGGCGAATTGGTTCTGAACCGATGTCTAAGCCTAAAGCAGCAACATTATCCGACTCAGGCTCAATGTACTGGATGATGAATAAAGGATTTTTAGGTGCGCTCAGCTGTTTGAGTTCAAAGGCTCCATGGCGTTCTTCTGCCGCTGATGCTAAAAATTGAGACAACTGCTCTTGCTCAACGTATTTGATTATTCCAAAACCGCGAGCACCAGGAAACTCTGTGGGATAATCTCTACTGTTAAAGTAAGTCAGCTGTTTTTCGTAAGTAAATTGGTCAAAGCCATTGGTTTTAACCGCTGCCAATAAACCATGTAATCCAGAGTTGTATTGGGTCATTGCGCTAACGATGTCATGGCTTATTTTATCGAGTTGCTCTGCCATTGCCGCTTTGATTAGTGTGTCATTTTCTTGATGAATGGCATCTTTAACCTGCTTTGCAAGAAAAATACTAGATAGTAAAAGGACGCAGAGTATCAACCAAATAACTGTTTTTTTCATGAACGGCGTTAAACCTTATAGTTCTATTAATTAAAGCTTACAAAGTAACTATAATTAACCCTATGAATTTAGGTTAATTTTTATATTCTTGTAGGTAAATTTCAAAACTAGTGCGTATTATTTAGTCTTACTCTATTTTTATAAGCTAAACGGCTGTTAATTTATAGCGAAAATTCAAAGGAGTGACATGTTTTTACCGGACATAAAATTACAAAACAGTAAAATCCTAATTGTTGACGATAACTTGCAAAACGTAATGATACTAAAAGAAGTCATTGCTGAATTTGGGCAAGTTTTTTTTTCGAGCTCTGGGGCCGATGCCTTGGACTTGATCCCTAAAGTCAATCCTGATTTGATTTTGCTGGATATCGAAATGCCTTCGATGGATGGTTGGCAGGTATGCCGTACCCTAAAACAACAAGCCCGTTTTGCCGACATCCCTATCATATTTATTACCGGGCACAATCAACCAAGCTTTGAGCAACTTTCATTAGAGTTAGGTGCCGTTGATTTTATTACCAAGCCTTTTGATGCCGGTATTTGTAAGTTGAGGGTGCGAAATCAACTCAAACTACAACAGCAAACACGGCAAATTATTCAGGCTAGAGAGCAAATTCAGCATTTAGTTAAACAGGTTCCCGTACTGATTACTTACTGGAATAAAGACTGGCAACTGGAGTTTTCAAATGACTTCAGTGGTTCATGGTTTGCCGTGCAAGACCCAAGTGAGCGGCAGAATAACAAGCATTTAAAGCAGTTCTTTCCTGAAGCATTAAGTTCAGCTATCCAGCATTATGAACGTATCGATGGTAATGAAAAACAATTTGTTGTCGAAGTGAATGAAGGCAAAACAAAGTTTTACTACCAAGTATTTCAAACCGCTTTAACCAGCAGGAATGAGGACAAGGGGTATTTAGTCACCATTGTTGATATTTCAGAGGTTAAATTAGCCAAAGATGCGCTTTACTCAGAAAAAGAACGACTCAGAGTGACACTGAGTTCTATTGGCGATGCGGTGGTGGCTACCGACATAGAAGGCCTCATTACGTTCATGAATCCTGTTGCTGAACGGTTGACCGGATGGCGGTTTCGCGACGCGCGCAATTTAAAAATAGAAAACGTGATGCCATTGCGCGATGCCCACAGCAAACATGAATTGAAAAATCCACTTTATATTGCACTTAGCGAGCAGCGAATTGTATCGATGGCCTTAAATAGCCAGCTGATAAGTCGCTATGGGGCAAGCTACTTAGTTGAAGATTCGGCCGCACCCATTCGCAATAAAAATGGAGAAATGATCGGCGCAATTATGGTGTTTCATGATGTCAGTGAAACGATGGCGATGTCGGTGAAAATGAGTCACCTTGCCAATCACGATCAACTGACTGATTTGCCTAATCGTTTATTATTACGAGACAGACTGGATGTCGCGTGTGCGTCTGCCACCACAAATAATCAAAAAGCGTGTATTTTATTAATTGATATCGATCACTTTAAGTATTTGAATGACACGCTTGGGCACCAATACGGAGATGAACTCATCATTCAGGTCTCTAAACGACTTAAAGCGTTGTTACCACCTGCTTATACTTTGTCACGCTTAGGGGGCGACGAGTTTGTTGTATTAATGAGCGGTATTGTAACGGTAGATGCAGCGTCGCAATTAGCGCGTAGGTTGTTGGATGCGATGCACGAACCTTTTATGTTGGCAGGTAATTTACACAATGCCTCAGTCAGCACTGGGATAAGTCTTTACCCTGATGATGCGCAAGATGCGGAGCAATTGATGCGTCACGCGGATGCTGCAATGTATCGGGCAAAGCAAGAGGGCCGAAACCGTTTTTGTTTTTTCTCGGACGAACTAGAAGAGGCCTTACTGCAACGCCATCAACTTGAAAAAACCTTGCGCCATGCGCTGAAACACGATGAGCTGGTGGTGCTTTACCAACCTAAAATTAATATGCACAATCATCAGGTTGTAGGTGCTGAAGCGCTGGTAAGACTACCTGATGGTAATGGCAGTTTTATCTCACCTGCCGAGTTTATCCCCCTAGCGGAAGAGTCTGGTTTAATTATCGAATTGGGCCGCCAAGTCCTGTTTAAGGCTTGTGCATACATCAAACTATTATTAGACCAAGGTTTACGGGTGCCGATATCGGTTAATGTGGCTGCTGCACAATTTAGTTCAGCCGAACTAGAATTGCATATTCAGGAAGCGTTGACGGTAAACGAGTTGCCAGCAGAGCTTTTAGAACTTGAAATTACCGAAACTGCTTTGATGGTTGATGTGCTTAATACGCAAAATAAACTGGCCCAGCTAAAAGCCTTGGGGATTGCTATTTCAATTGATGATTTTGGTACGGGGTATTCTAGCTTGTCTTATCTAAAAAAATTCAATGTCGATATCATGAAAATTGATATGTCATTTGTGCGAGATATGCTGATCAACCATCATGATTTTGAAATTGTTAAAACGATTATTTCACTTGGTCAGTCGATGGGGCTAAAGTTAGTGGCAGAGGGGGTTGAAACCAAAGAGCAGCAGAAGGCACTACTTGAACTTGGGTGTGAAACAGGGCAGGGATATTTATTTAGTAAACCCATTGCCGTTGAGCCATTTTTGACTTTTTTAAAGTCGTAGTTGCTTTTTGTGATGGATTTTGCCGTACATGCAGGAAATGAATATTGAAAAGTAGAAAGAAAAAAGGATCTATCCCCGTTCTGATCTCCTTGGCGGTAATCTTAATGGGTGTGATGTTTTACGGGCTTGGCCAGTACTTTTTGCAACAACAAATCCTCACACAAGAGCGAGTCAAGCTCGCTAACATGAACAAAAAAGCGGTCGGCTTAATTGAATCGCACATTGCCCAAAGCCAAAATAAGTTACAATTTTTGTTTTCAACTCCGCCGATAGCAGGCATTGCCCGAGCCATAAATAATGGGGATATTGACCCGCTGGATGGCACAACGAGTGAGCAGTGGAAAGTTCGGCTCCACACCATATTAAAAGCGTTCATTAAAACTAATCCTGAAATTAGGCAAATACGACTGATTGGTCAGGCTGATAATGGTAAGGAATTAGTCAGGGTTGAAAAATTAAACAATCAAGTTGTTGTTACACCAGAGGGCTTATTGCAAGAAAAAGGGCGGGAGGGCTACTTTCAGGCGGTAGCAAATCTAGAGGCGAATCAAAATTATACTTCTGATATTACCCTCAATCGGGAGTTTGGCGTTATCGATACGCCGGTGTGGCCCACCTATCGGGTTGCCCAGCCGGTGTATGGTGAGAGTAATGTGTTTTTTGGCATGTTGATACTCAATGTTGATGTGTCTGAGTTAATTCGCATGGTGCAACAAGAGCTTGTGCAGTCCGGACTTGATTTTTACCTACTAAATAGCCAGGGCTTTTTCATCAGTGCACCTGATACTTCGTTATTATTCGGCTTTGATTTGGATCAGCCACAGGCTACTTGGCAAACCTTAACAGACAATAGCTTACTGCCTAGAAGCGATACCGTCGCACCCGTGTCAATTGCGGGGGGGCAAGGTCACGTATCGAGTCACAAAATAACGCTTTCAACGCCAGAAGAACGCGCCCTTTATGTCGTTACAGTTTTACCAGAAACCACCTTATCTGAGTTGTGGTTACAACAACGCCTTGTGTTTGTGATGCTTCTAATATTCTTATTTAGTGTTGTCATACTGGTTATTTATGCGTATCAGCGTTACGCCAATAAAATACTCAACTTGTACAATGATCAGTCTCGCTATGAAGCGGTTATTGCAGGTTCATCAGACGCAATTGTGGTGCTTGACCGTTTGGGTTTCATACAAGAATGGAATGAAGCCGCGGCTTTTTTGTTTGGAATGGATGATACGCAGGCAAAAGACCGGAGTTTATTCGAATTACTCGTTGCCGAAGATGCCAGTGAAATGTTCAGTGTTGAAACCTTGGCTGAAGTCATTGATAAAAAGACGCCGACTTCTCTTGAAATAAAAACCACTAATTTCGCCTCAAATACCAACTACCTCGTAGTCAGTCTGTCTCCGGTTATTCCGAAAAATAAAGGTATGACGGCCCATGTATCCGCCATCATTCGAGACATTACCGAGAAGCGCGTAAATCAACTGCAAATTGTTGGCTTAAATGCATCGCTAGAACAGCAAGTACAAGACAGAACCAAACAATTGGAAGCGGTGTCGATTGAAGCGAAAAAAGCGAATCAAACCAAAAGTCATTTTGTTGCGAACATTAGCCATGAGATCCGTACTCCGCTGAATGGCATCGGCGGCATGCTTGAGTTACTGACACGTGAGCCTCTATCAGCAAAACAAGAGGCTTACCTGAAAATGGCCAAGAATAGTGTTGCAACCTTGACAGTGCTCATTAACGATTTGCTCGATCTGAGTAAAATGGAATCAGGTAAATTAGATATTGAGCCTGCTTCTTTTAACTTGCTTGAAACAAGCAGTGTTGTGATATCGAGTTTGGCGCTCAAGGCTCACGAGAAAGGCTTAAATTTAATGCTCGATTGGGCCGAGGTCAGGCATGAGAATATTATTAGTGATGGTTACAGGATTAAACAGATCTTAGTAAATTTATTGGCTAATGCCATCAAATTTACTGAGAAAGGTCAGATAGTCGTGAGTTTATCAACACGATTAGCACCTGATAATGAACATGTTTTTATCGAAATAGCAGTCAAAGATACGGGGATAGGCATTACCGAAGAGCAACAAACAAGATTATTTCAACCTTTCAGTCAGGCCAATTCGTCCATTGAAAAAGATTTTGGCGGTACAGGGCTCGGTTTGTCTATTTCTAAAGAGCTAGCCAAATTATTAGGCGGTGAAATCGCCGTTTCAAGTGAAATTGGTCGAGGTACAACGTTTACCTTCATGCTAACCGCGCCCCTAGAGCAGCAGGTTAAAAATAAAACGATTGGCTCATTATTAAGTGGCCGTCGATGTTTGTTGGTCATGGCTGAACAAGATGAAAGTGATACGCTAATTAGGCAATTGCATGCTTGGGGCGCACTGGCCCTTGCGAGTGATTCAATTGAGGATTTGTATACGATTGACCCTGAGTCTTTACCCGATTTAATTATCGTAGATTCATCCTTGGTAGATGGTGCTTTTGAACGCTGGTTTGATTTAATGAAGGCAAGCCATCGATGTAAGTTGATGTTGTTGTTGCCTTCTGCAGATGCGCCAATCACTTTCAAGGAAAGTGATGATTGCCAACACCTCATCAAACCCATTTTACCTGCGGCTTTTTTGATGGCGTATCAAGGCTTACGTCATCCCGAGCAAAAATTCAGTCACCGCCAGCTAGTGAATAAAATAGCCCCTTTAGCGGTGCACACAGAGCAAAGTTACACTGTACTGATTGTTGATGATAACGAAATAAATCGCTACGTTGCGCAGGGCATGCTAGAACGTTTGCCTATTCAGTTTTATACCGCGACCAACGGGGCAGAAGCCATTGAATGCTTGCAGAGTTTACCTTCAGAACACCATATCGATCTGATATTAATGGACTGCCAAATGCCTATATTAAATGGATTTGAGGCAACGCAAGCAATTCGTCGAGGAGACGCCGGTGATCAAGTACAAGATGTCACGATTATTGCGATGACTGCTGGAGCCATGGCGGGCGATAGGGACGCGTGTTTACAGGCGGGTATGAATGATTTTGTATCCAAGCCCCTCGATGCGCCTCAATTTGAGCATTTAGTACTAGCGTATCTGCAGCAAAGAACACCTGCAAATTTGGGCACTTAGCAGCGTTAGTTAACTCATTTTAGCGAGCCAACTTAAGGGAGCAATTCGAGCAATATAACGAAACAGTGCCCAAGGCCACGTTGGTACAAAACTACTTGCCACTTCTTTTTCTATGGCTTTTACCATAGCGTTACAACCTACTTCTGTATCAACAATAAACGGTACCTTTTTTACCTTTTCATTTATTTCGCTACGAATAAATCCAGGGTGAATAGTGGTTACCTTAATGGGAGTATTCATGACATCAATGCGAATACCTTCTGTCATGGAGCTTAGGCCTGCTTTGGTGGCGGCATAAACAGTCATCGCTCTTCTTGCACCACGCACCGCACTGACTGAGGATATGGTGACAAGGTGCCCTGCATTTTGCGCTCTGAATATCTGCATGGCGGCTTCGCATTGGGCGAGTGCCGAAACAAAGTTAGTGATGGCAGTTTGTTTGTTGGCATAAAAATACCCGGTGCCGATCGCCGCACCTTTACCCATTCCCGCATTAACAATAACTCGGTCTATTTGACCAAACTCATCAGCAAAACGTTTAAATACTTCGAACACTTGTTCATGCTTGTCCACATCCAAAGGCAAAATACTGATCTTAATAGTAGGATTGATACTCAGCAGCTCGATTTTAAGCTCTTCAAGGCGATCGATACGCCGAGCGCATAAGGCCAAGTTGCGCCCCATTTGAGCAAATTTAATGGCCATCCCTTTACCTAGTCCTGAGCTAGCACCGGTTATGATTATATTTTGTCGAAGCATAGTGTTCTCGTTATTTTAGCGTTTGAAAACGAAGCGAATTTGAAAATACGCTCCGAGTATTGATAGAAGAAAGTGAATATAACTGGGTGGTCATAACCATTCCACTATGTTTGATTTTAGCGGATTGTAGGCCTAGCAAGCATGGCTCGGCAGATTGAGTATGACCGTGTATGGCTTGGCGCACCGCAACATCAAGCTGACGATTGTGCAGATAAAATGGCATATTAACCTTGGGGGCGAAACGCCAAAATCAGATCCTTAACTACGCAAAATTCTCTTATACCTGCTATATCGAGTTAGCTATTACTCACTTTGTTCTCGGACCAAAACCCTGTAATTTTTTAATCATCATTTTTAAGTAGTAATCAGTGGGTAGATAGCGTTTAAGCCGATAAGCGCTTCGACCTTCTTGGTGACTCAGTATCATAAACTTTCCCTTATTGGCCTTGTTTATGATGATTGTGGCGACGTCGTCTGCGGTAATAGTAGAACGAGTTAGCAGCTTTTTAATGAGTCCATCAACACCCGGTTGTTTGCTGCGTATTGATTCATCGAGATTGGTGTCAAAAAAGGAGGGACAAACCACACTGACCTTTATCCCACGTTTTGCCATCTCTAAATGCATGGTTTCTGAAAAACTCACGACTGCCGCTTTACTGGCATTGTAACTGCCCATGTAAGGAATAGGTGTAATACCTGCTTGTGAGGCAATATTAATTATTTGGCTCTGTTGCTGTTGAGCCAGTAAAGGGCTGAAGGTTTGTGTCATACGTACCAGGCCCAGCAAATTAATATTTAATACCCATTGCCATTGTTCAATGTCTTCATATTCAAGTGCACCGCCTGTGGCGACACCTGCATTATTGATGAGGACATCTAATTTACCCCAGCGAGAGACCACGGCTTCATGTAAGGTCTCAATATCTGCGTCATTGGTAATATCGCAGTGCTGAAAAAATATATCACTGGCTTGGGCTGCATTGTCTGCAATAACAACATTTGCACGCTGCTCATTAAGATCTGCAATGCAGATTTTAGCGCCGCGTTTGGCATACTGTTTGACTAAGGCGGCGCCTAAACCAGAGGCGCCGCCAGTAATGATGACGTGGAGAGTCATCACTTAACGGGCCTGATATTTACGTAGTTCTAAGCGAGTGACCATGCCTTTGTGCACTTCATCAGGGCCATCCGCTAAGCGCAAAGCTCTGGCTGCAGCAGCAAAACGTGCGAGCGGGAAATCGCCACACATACCCGCACCTCCGTGGATTTGCACGGCCATGTCGACCACTTGTTCTAACATTCTGGGTACTGCCACTTTAATGGCTGATATCTCGGTCATGGCATGTTTTACGCCCACAGAATCGATTTTCCATGCTGCATGTAAGGTGAGTAAACGTGCCTGGTCAATAGCTATCCGGGCATCAGCAATACGTTCTGTGTTGCCGCCGAGCTTAATTAAGGGCTGGCCAAATGCAGTGCGACTTAAGCTGCGTTGCATGGCAAGCTCTAACGCTTTTTCAGCCATACCGATCGACCGCATACAATGATGAATACGCCCCGGCCCTAAGCGACCTTGGGCGATAGCAAAGCCTTTACCTAAACCGACGAGCAAGTTTTCTTTGGGCACGCGTACATTTGTAAAGTGCATTTCACCGTGACCAAAGGGGGCATCATAATCACCGTAAGCTTGTAGCATGCGTTTTATTTCAACTCCTGGCGCATCAAGAGGCACAATGACCATGGAGTGTTGACTGTGTTTTTCATTTTCTGGGTTTGAAAGAGCCATAAAGATAGCGATTTTTGCATTGGGATGTCCCAAACCAGTGGTCCACCACTTTTTACCATTGAGTACCAGTTCGTCACCGTCTAACTCAACAGTCGCTTGCATGTTGGTGGCATCAGAACTGGCTACATCAGGCTCCGTCATACCAAACACAGAACGAATATCACCGGCTAACAATGGTTTCAGCCACTTGTCTTGCTGTTCTTGATTACCAAAATGATAAAGCACTTCCATATTTCCGGTATCCGGGGCGTTACAGTTGAAGATCTCAGAGGCAAAGACACAGCGACCCATCTGTTCGGCTAGTGGAGCGTATTCTAAGCAGCTTAGGCCTTGACCTAATTCAGTGCTGGGTAAAAATAAGTTCCATAATCCTGCGGCTTTGGCTTTTTGCTTGAGTGGGTCAATTAAAGGGTGACTCTTCCAGTTACGCCAATTGCCATCAGGGTTTAGCTCGTGAGTTTCAGCGTAAATTATATTTTCTACTGGATACACATGTTCATCTAAAAAGGCGCAGAGCCTAGTTAAATAGTCTTGAGTTCGTTCGTTATGGGTAAAATTCATGTTATTTCCTTGAGCGGACAGCACTGAGTGCTAAGAGCATACTGCTAATAATTGATTGAATGAAATGAAAAATAGTATATAAGTACTGTGAATTTTATTCATAGGCTGGACGATGGCAGACAATAACCAAATCGGTAAACTAGATCTCAATCTGCTTAAGGTGTTTGAAAGCATTTACCAAGAACAAAATATGTCGCGTACCGCTGAGTTATTGCATATCACCCCATCTGCGGTAAGTCATGCGTTAAAACGTTTGCGTGAAGCCTTGGACGACCCTTTATTTGTGCGCAGCAATAATCAAATGCTGCCAACGTCAGTGTGTCAGCGAATGGCACCGATGATTATTGATAACTTAAGTCGCTTGCGCCAAATACTGCAACATTGGGGCGTATTTAATCCGCAAACGAGCGCCCATCATTTCAGGCTCGGTATGCATTACGCACTCGAGCCTTCTATTTTGCCTTTATTGGCGCGAATGTTGGCTGCTGTTGCCCCTAATACCACCTTTGCTAGCATTAAAGTTGAACGCGCGAATCTAACTCGAGCCTTAGCTGCAGGGCACATCGATGTGGCTTTTGATGTGGCCTTGCCAATAAAACCTCCGGTGTTGCATAAAAAACTATTAATTGACGAATTTTGTGTGATGATGAAAGCCAATCATCCTCTTGCGCAATCGATGACAGAGCAGAGCTACTTAGCGGCTAAACATATTGGCGTATCCAATCGTCCAAGTGGGGCTGCTGTAGAAGACATACTGCTGCAGCAGCAGGGGTTTGCTAGGCAAATTGGCATTCGATGTCAGAATTATTATGCCGCTATTGTTATCGTTGCTGAGTCAGACTATTTGCTGACAATGCCAAGACGTTTAGCGACACAAATGCTTACCCAATTTGCCGCAAAAAATGATGTGGTTTTACATGAGTTGCCTCTTGTGCTTACGGGCATAGAGACGCATCTCTATTGGCATGCTCAAACTGAACAAGATGAAGCGTTAAGTTGGTTTAGACAGCAAATGAATCATTTATTTGATTGATTTGAAAACAGTTTCTACAGTAGTGATATAAATCGAAAACGAATTACTTTTTATTGGCGCGTAACTGAGTGAACGCTTAAATTGATGATAAAAATTGGAATGTAGACCCTATGACTGATCTTTTTACCCCTATTACCTTAGGTAAAGTAGACCTTGCAAACCGAATTATCATGGCACCCTTAACCCGTTGCAGGGCGACGGTTGATCATGTGCCGACCGATTTAATGGTTAGCTACTATAGCCAGCGAGCGAGTGCTGGATTAATTATCGCGGAAGCGACTATGGTGGCCAAAGGCAATAGTGCATTTTTTCATGAACCCGGTATTTACTCAGAAGAACAGGTCGAAGGGTGGCGTAAGGTAACGGACGCCGTACACGCTAAAGGGGGCAAAATATTTTTGCAACTGTGGCACGGAGGCAGGGCATGCCATCCGGCGTTAAATAACGGCAGTGTGCCTGTTGGCCCTAGTGCAATTGCCATTCAGGGTGAAGTGCATACCCCAGAAGGTAAAATGCCTTATGTTGTGCCCAAAGTATTAAAAGATTCTGACATGCCTGATATTCTGGAGCATTTTACCAAAGCCGCTAAAAACGCTAAAGAAGCGGGTTTTGACGGAGTAGAAATTCACGGTGCAAATGGTTATTTGATTGATCAATTTTTACGTGATGGGTCAAACCATCGCGATGGTGAATATGGCGGCGACATGGAAAATCGTGCTCGCTTGCTGTTTGAGGTCATTGATGAGGTGGTTAACGTGTGGGGTCGAGGGCACGTAGGCCTGCGTTTATCGCCATTAAACAGTTTTAATAGCATGAAAGACAGTGATCCTCTTGGCTTATTAGAATATGTCTTAGAAAGACTGAGCGAATATGATCTGGCCTATTTACACTTGATGAGAGGGGATTTTGAGCAAAAACAAGAGGGCGATGTCATACAAACCGCTTTGGATAGTTATGATGGAAATCTAATTGGCAATATGGCTTATAGCTTTGCCGAGGCGACTCAAGCTATCGAAGACGGGCAGGTAGATGCCGTGGCATTTGGTATGCCCTTTATTGCTAACCCTGATTTAGTTACTCGTTTTGAAAAGGGGATTGCATTGGCTCAGGCCGATACAACAACCTTGTATACCCATGATGCGCGAGGATACAGTGATTACCCTTGTAGCAAATAGCTAGTTTGCATGCACTGAACTGGGCGTGGCGGGAATAACTGCCTCTACGCCTTGTTTTTCAAGCAGGCTCTTTAGTTTTCCCGATGCTTTTATTTGTGCTATCGCCTGATTAATCTGCGGCATCAGTTCACGTTTTTCATCCCTGAGGCGAATCAACATTGAACCATGGGTGTGTAAAGCAGTAAAGGCGATATCAATCTCTAATAAATTTGCCCAGTACTTGGCTGTCTCTTTTTCCATAATGATGGAAGTAAATCTTTCGTGTTGCAGGCCAAGCAGCAATAGTTTTTCATTCAGAAAATCCATTCTAGTAAAGTGCTTATCATCAAAATAAAAATAGCCAGAAATGGTACCTACAGGGTGACCGTAAATAGCGCTTCGTTGAGGCACTAATGCTGCATTTTTACTCAAGGTGACGACATATTCAGACACATCAAATAGGGGGGCACTGTAAACAAAGCCGGGTTGGCGTTCATCTTTAAGCCATTCTAAGCATACAAAGTCAAAATCAACTAAGCCGTCTAGTAAGGCTTTCTCGGCTCGTTTTGGGGGAAAGTGGACTGCTTCAAATTCAAGGTCTGTAGCCGCTTGAATAAGTGTGGTGATTTCTTCAAATATACCAGGACGGCCAATTTGTGCGCTTTGCTGGTAAGGGATCCAGCCTCCTTGTTGGCCAAGATCATATTTTAACAAAACAGGGTGGGGATGTTGCCCTTGGGCGACAACCGTAATGGGCACTTGGCCCAAAGTGAAAAGTAACAAAAGAGTGCAATACCGCCAAATAAATTTCTGCTGATACATGTAACTCACCCCCCAAAGTGCGATGAAGCGCGCTTCATCGCACGGCTAAGTGTTACCTAAAAATTAGTGCTAATTAGATAGAAGTTATATACCACAAAACAAGCGAGTAAGGCCCCACCTTCAAGTCTATTTAAACGGCCTTGCTTATTAATACCTAAACAAAAGATCAACAGTGCCACGGTTACGCCGAGCATTAACAAGGCATCACGATAGAAAAAGGCTGCATCTACTGCCACTGGTTGAATCACGCCAGCTAAACCAACAACAGCAAGGGTATTAAACATGTTTGAACCAACCACGTTACCAATTGCCATCTCATGTTCGCCTTTTTTTACTGCGACTAAGGATGAGATTAACTCAGGTAATGATGTACCAATACCAATAATGGTTAAGCCAATGATCACATCACTCACACCAAAATAGGTGGCCACTTCGACTGCGCCCCAAACCAACAAACGTGAGCTGGCAATTAATACCACCAAACCAAGAATAAGCCACAGTACATGGGGTTTTAATTGGGTTTTGTCACCTTTAATCGATTCTGTCACTTCATCGGCTAGTTTGTCGCCTTTGTCATTTTTGGCGTGCCATGCACTCCAAGCCAAAAGCAGAACAAAAATACCGAGTAAAGAAATGGCATCGTCGTGGGACAACTCAAGGTCCATTAATTGCCACACAGAGAAAAATGAGATGGCGAGTAGCAGAGGAAGCTCTTTACGAATGATGCCCGATTGAACCGCTATGGGGCTGATCAGGGCTGTTAGGCCTGCCACCAAGGTGATATTTGTAATATTAGAGCCATAGGCATTACCTAATGCTAGACCACCATTACCTTGTAATGCCGCAAAAACCGAAACAATTATCTCGGGCGCTGAGGTACCAAAACCAATGATAAACATACCGATAAATAAGGGCGAAACACCAAAATAACCTGCAGTGAATGAGGCACCGTGGATGAATCTCTCGGCACTCCAAATAAGCAGGGGTAGGCCAAGCAAAATGGCAAGGCTAGCCAAAATCATATACATCTCCATTTGAAAAACTAAAGGCCCGTATATTAGCAGAATTATGCAACCAGCTGCTGTAATTCTAAAGCTCAGTATTACTTACTTACTTACTTAATTAACCACCTAAAAGTTCTCTGAGTTTCTTTTCGGCCAACTCTTTTGGAGTCAATGGTTGATCTGTTTGGTCTGTTACCGGCACAGGGTCGCCAAAGAGTGCTGCTAATTTGGCTTTGGCAGCTTGTGACTTATCCTCAACAGGACGCTCAAAAATAACAAATGAAGGTTTAAAGTAATCGCAAAAATTGGCTTTTTCAAGATCGCTGACCTCTTCTGCGCGTTCCTCATCACAACCTTTTTTTGAGTCAAAATACGTACACATCTTACATACATGCTGGTCTGCACCACAGTTTGCACATTCTTCTCGCCGAGACATTGGTAGAATTACGTTTGTTAATAATGAATGACACTTCCAGCAATACAAGGGCTTCATGGCTTTTTCCGTTTTATTTTAGCTTAATAGGATCATCGGGCATATCGCTGTTTTGATCAAACATTAAGCGCGATAACAAAAATTAAAATAGAAAAACTAGTTTGGCAGGGGGATTAAAACAGTGAAGGATACAGAGCAAAGCACTGCCGTAAGCAAATGATCGGCAGTGCTTGTACGTTCTTAGTCGTGATTAGTTGAGCCAATTTTATGGATGCTTAAGTCTGCACCATGAAATTCATCTTCCTGACTCAGGCGTAAACCACTAAGCATGTTGACGATACCATAAATGATTGCACCGCCAAGCAGTGCAACAAGTATACCCGCTAGAGTGCCCAGAAGCTGTGCCATAAAGCTAACGCCACCTAAACCGCCGAGTGCTTCTAAACCAAAAATACCTGCTGCTAGCCCCCCCCAAGCGCCACACACACCATGCAAGGGCCACACACCTAGCACATCATCTATTTTTTGGGTCTGTTGCATGATGGTAAATAACTTAACAAACAACCAGCCTGCCACAATACCCACGACTAAAGCCCCTATCGGGTGCATGATATCTGAACCCGCGCACACCGCGACTAAGCCTGCTAGTGGCCCGTTATGAATAAAACCCGGATCGTTTTTACCGAAAAACAGGGCCGCAATAATGCCGCCAACCATGGCCATTAATGAATTAACCGCTACCAAGCCACTAATACCATCGAGTGTTTGAGCTGACATGACATTGAAGCCAAACCATCCAATACACAGTACCCATGTGCCTAACGCTAAGAAAGGAATGTTTGAGGGGGCAAAGGCTACTAATTTTTGGTCTTTCACGCGGCCATGTCGTAAACCTAAGAAAAATACCGCTACAAGCGCTAACCACCCACCCATGGCATGCACCACCACTGAACCAGCAAAATCATGAAAGCTCGCGCCAGTTGTTTGTTCAAGCCATGTTTGCAATCCGTAATTTCCATTCCACACGATGCCTTCGAAAAATGGATAAACAAGGGCAACAATCAATGCTGAAGCAATTAAAAAGGGATAAAACTTCGCACGTTCAGCAATACCACCAGAAATAATCGCTGGAATCGCAGCGGCGAAGGTGACTAAAAAGAAAAATTTTACTAAATCATAACCATTATTGGTGCTTAACTCTGACGCGGGACTTAAAAACGTAACGTCGTAGGCTATCCAATAGCCAATAAAAAAATAGGCGAGGCACGACACGGCAAAGTCAGTGATGATTTTCACAAGGGCGTTCACTTGATTTTTGTGTCTGACGGTACCGACCTCCAAAAAAGCGAAGCCAGCGTGCATGGCAAACACCATAATGGCGCCCATCAATAAAAAATACGTATTTGAGCTTTGGACGAGGGTAGCGATAGCATTATTGATATCTAGCATGGGGGTTTCCTGAATACAAATAAGAACGTTGGTGAATTAAAGCTGAGTATAAATGGATCGCTTAAATAGCATCTTCGTTTTCTTCGCCAGTTCGAATTCGAATGGCACGTTCAACGGTAGTCAAAAAAATTTTGCCGTCGCCAATTTTGCCGGTCAGGGCTTTTTGCTGAATGATTTCGATGCATCGCTCAGCGTGTTCATCGCTTAACACTATCTCTAATTTGACTTTAGGCAAAAAATCCACGGTATATTCAGCACCACGATAGGTTTCTGTGTGACCTTTTTGGCGGCCGTAGCCTGTGACTTCAGTCACAGTTAAGCCTTGAATGCCTGCTTCGCTAAGCGCTTCGCGAACGTCTTCCAGCTTAAATGGTTTAATAATCGCTTCTACTTTTTTCATTATATTCTCAGCTAAGTGCAAAATTTTGTAGAATGATACAACGACTTAGTAAATTTAAGGTCGAACAAAGCTATAACTAAAAAGGATATGAAATTACATTTCATTAACATCATGAAGGCTGATTGCTTTAAATAAAAGCAGTTGGTGGTGGGGCTGCCTAAATATTGTGTTTAGTGGTAGCCAAGGTTTTTTTAATTGGCATAATCTTGCCATTGTATGCGGTATTTGTCTTTTTAACGTTTAGGAAACCATATGTCTGCTTGGCTTAGATTTCGTCTTGTTTTTATTATTAGTTTTATCAGTGTGGTGCTCGATCAATTGAGTAAAGTGTGGGCCGACCGCTATCTCACTCATTTTGCGATGAATAGTTATTTGTCTGATACGGTCAGGATTGGATATGTAGAAAATCACGGGGCTTTTTTAGGTTTAGGTAGTGGCTTATCTGAAGGCTTACGCTTTTGGATATTTGTGGTAGCGGTGGGGGTGGTCCTCGGCGCTTTATTGGTTTATATGTTCAAAAGCCAGCAGCAAAATGTCTATAGTCTGGTGTGTTTATCGTTGATATTTTCTGGTGGGATCAGCAATTTTTATGATCGGGCAATGAATAATGGCGCAGTGATCGACTTTTTAAATATTGGTATTGGGTCCCTGAGAACAGGTATTTTCAATATTGCCGATGTGGCTATTATGCTAGGGGTATTTATGTTGTTATTCGCTAAAACCGACAACGGTTCAACAGATAAACAAGCTTAAATAACAAGCTCGTAGCTTTTACTCACTCGTAATCGCCAATAGTAGACATAAAAAAACCGGCAAGCGCCGGTCTTTTTGTATTCAGCTTAAAACTGAACTTAATCTTTTGGACCTCGACCCGCGCGTTTACGGTCGTTTTCCGTTAGTAGCTTTTTACGGATACGAATGCTCTTTGGTGTTACTTCAACCAATTCATCGTTATCAATAAATTCTAACGCTTGCTCCAGTGCCAATATGACTGGCGGGACTAGAGATTGAGCTTCGTCAGTACCAGAAGCACGTACGTTGGTTAACTGTTTACCTTTCAGGGCATTAACTGTTAAGTCGTTGTCGCGGCTATGAATACCGATGACCATACCTTCGTAAACTTCAACACCATGGCCGATAAACAAACGGCCACGCTCTTGTAAATTAAATAAGGCGTTAGTTAAGGCTTTACCTGTTGCGTTGGCAATCAATACGCCGTTTTTACGCTGACCGATAGTGCCACCTTTGTGCGGACCATAATGATCAAACGTATGATACAACAAGCCAGAACCAGAGGTCATAGTCATGAAGTCTGTTTGGAAACCAATCAAACCACGGCTTGGAATGATGAAATCTAAACGCACACGACCTTTACCATCGGTAGTCATGTTAGTAAGCTCACCTTTACGTAAGCCGATTTGCTCCATGATAGAACCTTGGTGTTGCTCTTCACAGTCAATCGTTACTGTCTCAAAGGGTTCTTCTAATACGCCATCAACGGTGCGCAAAATTACTTCTGGGCGTGATACCGCTAACTCGTAGCCTTCACGACGCATGTTTTCAATCAAAATACCTAAGTGTAATTCACCACGACCCGATACACGGAATTTGTCGGGATCTGGCATTTCTTCAACTCGCAAGGCAACGTTATGAATCAGTTCGTCATTCAAACGCTCAAGAATGTTACGTGAAGTAACATACTTTCCTTCTTTACCTGCGAAAGGAGAGTTATTCACTTGGAAAGTCATGGTTACAGTTGGTTCATCAACTGATAGTGGTTTAAGCGCTTCAACCTTCGATGGATCACAAATCGTATCAGAGATTTTAAGTTCTCCTAAACCTGTGATAGCAACGATGTCGCCTGCATTAACAACGTCTACTTCCGTACGCTCAAGTCCCATATAACCAAGTACTTGACCAACTTTACCAGTACGAGTTTTACCATCAGCACCAATAATAGTCACCGGTTTACCCGTTTTAGCAGAACCACGAGTAATACGGCCTACACCGATTACGCCAACATAAGAGTTGTAGTCTAATTGCGAAATTTGCATTTGGAATGGACCAACTGCATCTGCGTCTGGTGCGTTAACGTGTTTTACGATGGTTTCAAACAGAGGAGTCATGTCTTCTGTTTTAGTGTCAGCGTCTAACGAAGCCCAACCATTTAATGCAGAAGCATAAACAACTTGGAAATCTAATTGGTCATCGGTTGCACCAAGGTTATCGAATAAATCAAATACTTGGTCAATTACCCAACTTGGACGAGCACCAGGCTTGTCAATTTTGTTGATAACCACAATTGGCTTTAAACCTTGCGCAAACGCTTTTTGAGTAACAAAACGTGTTTGAGGCATAGGGCCTTCTTGCGCATCAACCAGTAGTAAAACTGAATCGGCCATAGACATTACGCGTTCTACTTCACCACCGAAATCAGCGTGTCCAGGGGTGTCGACGATGTTAATACGGTAATTGTTCCAACGAATCGCGGTGTTCTTGGCAAGAATGGTGATACCACGTTCTTTTTCAATGTCATTGGAGTCCATGACGCGCTCAGTGGCTGCACCACGGCTTTCTAACGTACCTGACTGTTGTAAAAGCTTATCAACCAAAGTAGTTTTACCGTGGTCAACGTGGGCTATTATTGCTATGTTCCTCAAATTGTCGATTGAGGTTTGCGATGCGCTCATTATATTATCTCTATAGGGGTGACACACTAAACGTTGTGCTTCACCGATTAACTGAAATTTACTGGGCGCGGATTGTACAGGCTTATCAGCAATATAGCGAATGACAAATAATATTTGTTAAAAATTAAGTTTTTAAGCTGAATTATTTTTCCGCGGTGGGATTATTGTGGTGCATAAAAAGAGGTGGTGGATCTTATTGGTGCATGTTTGATTGTTTTTGGTGCGCTTTCTAATAACAAAGCAGCATGAATTTCAAAAAAATACTGTAATAACGGGCATTCCATTCTTTTTAGTATGTGGCATGATAATAGCTTCACTATCTCCATAGCTTAAATCTTAAGTTAGTGACCTATTCTTATATACTAATCCGGAGGATACAATGTCAGCACAAAAGGCCTTAGACCTTATCAAATCAAGCGAAGCAAAATTCGTTGATTTACGCTTTACCGATACTATTGGTAAGGAACAACACGTTTCAATTCCTGCTCATCAAGTAAATGACAGCTTTTTTGAAGATGGCAAAATGTTTGACGGCTCTTCGATTGCTGGTTGGAAGGGCATCCAAGAATCTGACATGGTATTAATGCCTGATGGAGACACTGCGGTAGTTGATCCGTTTGCTGAAGAAACTCAAGTTAACATTCGTTGTACTATCCTTGAGCCACACACCATGCAAGGTTACGACCGTGACCCGCGTTCTATCGCTGAGCGTGCTGAGCAGTACCTAATCTCTACTGGTATCGGCGACAAAGTATTAATGGGGCCAGAGCCTGAATTCTTCATGTTTAACGACATCCGTTTCCATACCGATATGTCGGGTTCAATGTATAAAATTGATGCAGTTGAAGCTAAATGGAATTCTGGTACTGAATACGAAGAAGGCAATATGGGTCACCGTCCTGGCGTTAAAGGTGGTTATTTCCCAGTTCCTCCAGTCGATTCAGCTCATGATATCCGCGCAGCGATGTGTTTAGTCATGGAAGAAATGGGCTTAACAGTTGAAGCACATCACCACGAAGTTGCTACAGCGGGTCAAAATGAAATCGCGTGTTTGTTTAACACCATGGTTAAAAAAGCTGATGAAGTGCAAATCTACAAATATGTAGTGCACAACGTGGCTCATGCTTATGGTTTAACTGCTACCTTTATGCCTAAGCCAATTGTTGGTGATAACGGTTCTGGTATGCACGTTCACCAATCAATTAGCAAAAATGGTAAAAACGTATTTGCTGGTGATAAGTATGCTGGTTTGTCTGAAGAAGCCTTGTTCTACATTGGTGGAATTATCAAGCATGCTAAAGCGATTAATGCTTTCACTAACCCCGGTACCAACTCTTATAAGCGTTTAGTTCCGCACTTTGAAGCACCGGTAATGTTAGCTTATTCAGCACGTAACCGTTCGGCGTCTATACGTATTCCTTATGTTACAAGTGAAAGAGCGCGTCGTATCGAAGTGCGTTTCCCTGATCCATCTGCTAACCCTTACTTAGCTTTCGTTGCGTTATTAATGGCTGGTCTTGACGGTATCAAAAACAAAATCCACCCAGGCGATGCGATGGACAAAGATTTGTATGATTTACCTGCTGAAGAAGCGGCAGAAATCCCACAAGTTTGTACCTCATTAGAAATGGCCTTAAATGCGCTAGACAATGATCGTGACTTCTTAACGGCCGGTGGCGTTATGTCTGATGATATGATTGACGCTTACATCGAACTGAAAACCAAAGAAGTGCAGAAATTGAATACAACAACTCACCCAGTTGAGTTTGATATGTACTACAGCTGCTAATACATATATAAATGCATAACAAGCCCGCAATTGCGGGCTTTTTTTTGCCATATTTAAGGTTACACTGTTATAAAGCTAATCTCTGTTCGCAGCAAATTCGGGGGAATGATGAAAAAAGTAAGGCTATTACTTGGTGTATTCTCGCTATTGTTTGCTGCGTTACTATGCGCCAATACTATTTATAAGACTGTCAAGCCTGACGGCACGATAGTCTTCAGTGACGTGCCAAGTCCTGGCTCGGTGGAAGTTGATATAGTGCAAGACAAGAATGTTGTTATTCCCAGTTTGGCCAGTCCACAGGTCCAGCAAAACGTAAACAAAAAAACACAAATCCTTCGTCAACAATATCAAATCGCGATTCTGTCTCCTGCCCCAAATGAAACCATTAGAAATAATCTGGGAGAAGTTAATATTCGCTTCGAAATCCAACCTGAGTTTGTTGGGATAATATATTTATTGCTTGATAATCAATTAGTTAATACGGGCGGGAAAAAACAATTAAAATTAAATAATGTCGAACGTGGCACCCATTCAATCGAAGTTCAATTACGTGACAACTCAGGCAAGATCTTTGCATCATCAGGACAGCAGACCTTCTTTCTGCACAAAGCCTCGGCACTTATTAATGCTAATTAGCTATAAATTATAAAGTTAGTACTAAAGTCTCGGCAAAACTAAACCATACTGCACCGAAACAGTGCTTGATGAAAATGAGTCTATGTCAACATTTCCCAACTTGGACAATTTATTAGATAACCTCTCGACGGCGGTATTGTTGCTCGACGATAGCTTACAAATAATCTACGCCAATCATGCTGCCCAATCGGTTTTTGACCGAGGTTTAAACTTGTTAGTAGGTTGTTCGGTCTTTCAATATATTGTGCACAGCAGCTTAGACCTAAATCGCTTTGATCATAGTACACAACATGGTGAAGCATTTTCGGATGGTGAGGTGCAAATTTCCTTCGCTGATGGTCGTCATATCTTGGCGGATGTCTCAGTCACAAATATGCTTGAAAATAATGTTCAGCAGATCTTGCTTGAAATTCGCTTAGTACAGCAACAAAAACGAATTAGCCAAGAAACCCATCAATGGGCGCAGCAACAAGCGGCCAGGGAATTAGTCCGTGGTTTAGCTCACGAAATTAAAAACCCGTTGGGCGGGATCCGTGGCGCAGCGCAGTTACTTGAAAAGGAACTGGCGTCCCCTGATCAAAAAGAGTTCACCGCTGTCATTATTGAGCAGTCAGACCGCTTAAGAAATTTGGTTGACCGTTTACTGGGCCCCAATGTGAGACCTAACTTTACTTGGCAAAACATTCATCAAGTATTAGAAAAAATATGTACTTTGGTCAGTCTAGATTTAAGTCACAATATTAAAATTGTGAGGGATTACGATCCCAGTATTCCTGATTTATATATCGATCAAGATATGCTGCAACAAGCAGTACTCAATATTGTCAGAAACAGCGTTCAGGTGCTCACTGACAATATCCATATTGATGATTCACAAATTACTTTAGTAACACGAATAGAAAGGCATGTGATCATTCACGGTACCACCTTTCCCTTATGTTTAAAGATCCAAATAATCGATAATGGTCCAGGCGTACCAAATGAATTAAAAGACACACTTTTCTACCCCATGGTAACCAGCAAAAAAGACGGAACTGGGCTGGGCTTATCTATTTCACAAACATTGATTGGCCATCATCGCGGAAAAATTGAAGTTGATAGTTGGCCTGGCCACACAGAATTTACCCTATATTTACCCATTGATAAGAAGGAAGCAGATAAATGAGTTCAGAACCCGTATGGATAGTGGATGACGATAGTTCAATTCGCTGGGTGCTTCAAAAAGCTCTACAAACTGCCAATCTCGGTTGTGTTAGTTTCGAAAACCCCCAAGACTTATTGCTGCAGTTAGAGACAGGACAAGCCCCCGAAGTTATCGTGTCAGATATTCGTATGCCGCAAATGGACGGTATGACCTTGCTTGGCAAAGTCCATAAACTGTACCCCAATATTCCGGTGATTATTATGACCGCTCATTCAGACTTAGACAGTGCGGTTAATGCCTATCAAAGCGGTGCGTTTGAATATTTACCCAAACCCTTTGATATTGATGAAGCCGTTGGATTAGTCCGCCGTGCGTTAACCCATGCCAGAGAACAAACTAAACAATATCAATCTCCTGAATTGATTAAAGCCACTGAAATCATTGGTGAAGCACCAGCCATGCAAGAGGTGTTTAGAGCTGTTGGACGCTTATCTCGCTCTAGTATTAGTGTGTTAATTAATGGGCAATCAGGTACAGGTAAAGAGTTGGTGGCACAGGCATTACATAGACACAGCCCACGTTCAAAACAAACCTTTATCGCACTCAATATGGCGGCTATTCCGGCAGATTTAATTGAATCAGAGTTATTTGGCCATGAGAAAGGGGCTTTTACAGGGGCACAAAATGCTCGCCAAGGTCGCTTTGAACAAGCCAATGGCGGCACCTTGTTTTTGGATGAAATTGGGGATATGCCTGTTGGGGTGCAAACCCGCTTGTTACGTGTTTTGGCTGATGGTCAGTTTTATCGGGTTGGCGGTCACAACCCTGTATCTGTGGATGTCAGGATCATTGCTGCGACTCACCAAAATTTGGAACAAAGCGTTGCTGAGGGGAAATTTAGGGAAGACTTATATCATCGTTTGAACGTCATCCGTATCCATATACCAAAACTCAGCGAAAGACGAGAAGATATTCCTTTGTTAGCCGGCCACTTTTTACAAAAAGCGGCAGCTGAGCTGGGGGTTGAAAGTAAATCCCTTAGCAAAGATACCAAGAAAATTTTACAACAGCTCCCATGGCCTGGAAATGTTCGTCAACTCGAAAATATGTGTCGCTGGCTGACAGTTATGGCAAGCGGTCAGGAGGTATTGCCGCATGATTTGCCACCAGAAATCCATCAACAACCTATAGTGACCGAGCACTCTGCAAAAGGTAATGATTGGCAGACTTTGCTTGCCAGTTGGGCTGACGTGCAACTGCAATCAGGGCAGAGTAATATTTTAGATGAGGCAGTATTAAACTTTGAACGTATTTTGCTGGAACGTGCGCTTCATTACACCCATGGTCATAAACAGGAAGCCGCCAAGCGTTTAGGATGGGGCAGAAATACCCTGACTAGAAAACTCAAAGAGCTTAATTTAAAACAATACGAATAAACCAAATGTAAAGAGTGATAGAAAGCCTTACTACAGTGTTTTTCTATCATTCTGAACTGCTGTATTCGCTTCAGATTCTGAGTTAAGGCTTGGTGCTAGCGTCACGCAAAAGTAATTTTTCACGTAGTTTTTGTTCTATTTTGGGTAATAGCTCAGCATGCTTTTTATGTATGACGTGATACAAAGAAATGTCTTGTAAGGTGAATTGTTTGAAGGGTTTAAAAATCTCAATACTGTCATCGCCAACAAATATGGCATAATTTGTACGTTTTAAACTTAGCATTTTAGCGATGTTCTCGACGATTTGAATGGTTTCTAACGTGGCTTGAACGTTGTACTTATCTAAATAATTTAATATTCCCTCAGTAGTCAGCAACACTTCTTTTTTATCTTCCAAAACCGTAGAGTCACATACTACGTTTTGCGTACACAAAAGGACTAATTTGACGATCTTTAACGGTGGTTCAACTACGATTAGATTAGGGTACTCTCTTGCTGACTTGCTAAGACGCATTATATCAGCGTCTACTTTGCCTTCATTTGCTAGTTTTAATCCACGAGTGGCAGGCGTGGGTATTAACGAAATAGTAATTCCTAGCTCCTTATAGACGTCAGTAATAAGGCTTAGGTAAGGTTCATTTTGTGGATAGTCCATATATGAAACCGAAAAGTTTGTATTGGCTTCGGCATGGGCATAGTCAAGGTGGCTTAGTAGGGTGAACAGAGTGCCCGCTATGAGTGACTTTAGGCTAATTCGACGATTGCATTCTGTCATATTACTGTGAGCCGTATTGTAATTGAGAGGAGGACTGCCTTTAACAGGAGTGCGTTACACTAATGGGCGAGCCACTAACTAATTGGTATGCTAATACATAAGAGGGGTTCAAAGGTAACCTACTTTTGGTTGTAACCCCTTTACTGTTTATAAAATATAGGCGGCTATTTGCCATAATGCTACCTATTGCAAACTAAGAACTCAGACATTCCCTTGTGTGGAAGTTCAGGTCGTTATTTTGTAAGTAAAGCTGCCATACCGTAGTTAAAGGCTTGCATCCACTTGGTACTAAATTGCCCTTTGGCAATACGGTTTATTTCAATAACGGCTTTTTTCTTGGGTCGTTGTAAGTGGGCTTCGTGAGCTCGAGCATGGGTAATGGCATCAAAAGTATCCAGTATCCCAAGGAGCAAAGCACCATCACAAATATCGTTCTCTTTTAAGCCTAAAGGATAACCTGATCCGTCAATGCGTTCATGATGTTGCATAACAATTTTACGCGCATCGTTCCATTGAGTTAAATATTCCAGCAAACGGGCACTTTTATACACATGCGACCGCATCAAATTAAATTCTTGATCCTCTAATGTACCTTGTTTATGCAAGAGGTGAATTGGCATAAAAGCCATACCAAAGTCATGCATGTAACAAGCAACGGCTAGCTGGTCTTCGTCAATGGGGGATCCTGCAATTTTATTGATGTAAGCGGCTAATTTTGCAATGCGATCACCCCGGCCTTCCCAATACATAGAGCGTTTTTCAATGGGTTTCATCAGCTCTCGAAAAAACAAAATATCCGTTCGTTTTTCGTTACTAATGGATTTTGGTATACCCGTGGTGGCTATGCTAATCGGAGAATTGGTAGTGGTTTCACTGGCAGTATTATTGTCGCCAGGATGTAAATCTAAACTGGGGTCTAGCAGCAATACAGCCTCGGCGAGGAGCTTTTCATGTTGCTCACTGTTTTCCGGTGAAATACGCATTATTTGGGTGACGAGTTGAGAATAGAGTACGTCATCATATTCTGCGCGCCCTTCACTAATACAACTTTGCACGAAACCTTTGACCCTATCCATAGTCAACAGCACTAAGTCACTCATATTACTGGTGTATTCAATCTGACCTTTACGCAAAAAGTCTAGAAGATCTTCAACATGTTGTAATAAGGGAATTAAAGGCGTGAAACTCACTAAGCCTAAATCACCTTTTATCGTGTGTATGGAACGAAATAAGGCACGTTGCATTTCGTTATCGTGGGGCTTTAATTCAAGTTCAATAAGCGTTTGTTCGCTGGCTTCGTAGAGTTCGTTAATTTCTTCGAGTAAATCCGTCAAGATGTCTTCATCAAGATCTTCATGTTGAAATGTCTTCATTATTATTGGCCTTTTGGGGTCAGCATGATTGAGCGATAGAAAGTTAAAAGAGTATCGGCCAATTTGGCCAATAATTCACAAATTACTTACACCTTAATGAGATATCTTGTACCAAACAAAATAAAAACTATAAGTGGTAGGAGTTTAGGCGAACATTAAAAGTCGGTATACTATGCCGATGTTTTTATCTTTCGGATACACCGTGTTAGCCTTACTTCGCATTGTTATCATCTTTTTCTATTTTTTATTGATCAATCTTGTGTTGATTCTAGTGTGCCTGCTGCGTCCATTCCACCGCAATAACGTTTATGTCGCAGGAAAACTGTATAGCAGTGTGTCATTTTTTCTGGGTTTAAAATTAGATGTTCGAGTTCCTGATAGTGTTAAGCAAGGTGGGCCATTTGTTTTTATAGCCAACCATCAAAACAGTTATGATTTACTCACTATATGTGCTGCAGCTCAGCAGGGAACGGTGACAGTAGGTAAGAAAAGCTTGAAGTGGATCCCGATATTCGGTCAGGTTTATTGGTTGTCAGGCAACATTATGATTGACCGAGATAATTCAGGTAAAGCCCAAGATACCTTAACCACAGCGGCCAATAAAATTCAGAATAGAAAGCTATCAGTGTGGTTTTTTCCAGAAGGCACCAGAAGTTATGGCCGAGGTTTATTGCCTTTTAAGTCAGGTGCTTTTCGATTAGCTAAAGTGGCAAACGCACCAGTGGTAACGATTGCAGCGAGTAATCTGCATAACAAGGTGAAACTCAATCGTTGGGATAACGGCACATTAATTATTGAAGTGAGCGAGCCTCAATTGATGGATAGTTCAAAAGGTACTAAAGCATGGGTCGGTTATTTTCATCAACAAATGACTCAACAAATTGAAAAACTAGATGGCGAATTGGCTGAACATCTGTAAGCGCTAACTACCCACCCCCTATCGACAGGAATAACTATGAGCACCGAATTACAAGAGTGGTACGATTTTAACCAAGAAACCATAGAAGCGTTAATTGAAGATGGCAGTGACAGCAAACAAGCACATACCATCGAGTATCATTTTGCTAGCGCTAATTTCGAAGCACTCGAGAAAGCAGCAGTTGATGCGTTCAAGGCCGGATTTGAAGTGGGTGACGCTGAAGAACTGGAATTAGACGATGGTGGAGAAGTATTCTGCTTCGATGCCGTTGTAGAGCGCATGCTAGAACTTGATTTAATTAATACCGATACTGAAAAATTGTTGGCAATTGCGACTAAACACAAGGTGCATTACGATGGTTGGGGTACGTATTTTATAGAGATAGAGGAGAGCTAATGTTGGTTTGCGTCATATAGCGTCGCTCGTTCATTTAACAATATGGCCCTAGACACATTACGTACTACTCAAGCTTCACTGAGTAATACTTAATGTAAGCGAGATGTTAAACAGTGCAGGTGATGAAATAGGGCAATCGGATTTATCGCTTATTGATCAGACCCTGAACCCGCCAAAAGCGGTGAAGCGATTCTAAATAGGGTGAAGGCAGTGCCAATTAAGCTGCTGCTCGATGATTGACTTTCTCCTCCTTTAAAGCCTTTCAAGCACCCTGCGAGAAACACACATAATAGGGTGTCCTTACGTCTGAAAAAAGACTGCGTTTGTTTTTTCAATAACCACTTCTGTGCTACGACTTGCTGCTGCGTCTTGAATAACTCAAGTTCAGCTTGTTTGACGGCCCGCATATCTGCAGATACTAACCAATTCGCTAACATACCTTATATCCTCATGATTATTTACTAAATAAGGCGGAGATGCTGCGTGAAAAGCCTACCCGGTCTGCCAGCGAGTTAATGGTTCGCCATAACACAAATAGTAGTAGCAGATTCAGTACGATTAAGACTGAACTTAGTAGGTACAGTGGCCAACCCGCATTGTGCATCACCGAGCCCAATGCTACGTTAAACAATATCCATAAACTTGCTAATACTGCAGACATGAACATGGTAAGCATTAATAGCATGGAGAGGGATTGTTTAGATAGTTTCCACTCTTTGCTTGCTAAATTGACCTGAGCGGAATACTTATCCTTGTAGCCATCAATTAACAAGTCAGCTGAATCCAGCAACTGTTTCACATCAGCCCCCATGGATGGTTGGGGGCCTTGTGGGATTGATGTATTATCCGAGTCAGACATCAGTGGCTACTATTTATTACGGAGCAAGGAAGTTAGCAGTGCACCAGCAGCGAAAGCAATACCCGCAGTGGCGAGAGGATTTTCTAGAGCAAAGCTGCGAACCTTCGAGGATTGCCACTTTTCCTCTATCATTTTTTGCTGTTTGGCCATTGATTCTGCTGACTGAGATAGCGTTTCACGCAGTTTCTCCTCTCCTCCAGAGGCTTTTTCTGAAAGTGAATCCACTGCTTTGTGCAAAGCCTCAGTGGTTTTCTCAGTAACAGGTGAAGCTGATTTAGCGTGAGTTGTAGTCGTATTCATAGTTGCTGTAGCCATAGTAAATCTCCTTTTGATGACAATTATTTAAAAAGTTAACTGCAATTAGGAAGCAACTCAGATAGCACCCTTGGTATCATCATTGTTCCTCTTGATGTAACTGCAGCAAGAGCTAAGCCATAAAATAAAATTAATTAAATTCAGTAACTTAAGGTCAGATTCGAATGGCTAAAGTTTATGTCATAGGTAAATTGTACGGATGGCAGGTAAATATTACAGGGCTGTAAAACAAACAAAATGCATTTAATGAGGAGAGAGTTACAGTGTGGGGTAAATCTATTCGATGCTTTTAGGAAGTAAGACAGGAAAACCTTTTTCCTCAAGCCAATTACAGGCCGCTGCCGATTCTTGAGTAAAGAAATGATATTCTTCACTATAATTTGATACATCCCCAATGATGCTTTTTTGCAGTTCAAAGCGACAAACCGTTGCTTCATGCGTTTGGCCGTTAGCCCAGCACCAGTCGTATATTTGCTGAAACCCTTCCATCGCCTCTAATGAAGGCATAACCCAATCACGAATATCTACATAAGCAGCCCAAGGAAGATGTTTGATCTCTTGTACCTGATTTTGGCAATCAGCCAAGACTTCTCTCACAGTATTCTTAGTCCAAACACCGCGCAATTTAACGCACA
>NZ_JANQVQ010000185.1 GCF_030730205.1 Paraglaciecola sp. | reverse complement strand
CGTGGACGGCCTTCCTTGTGGTGTATGCCATATGCCCACCCATTCTATTGCCAAACGAATTGCAATCTGCCAAAGTTGCCAGCATCAACAATCTTTTGCTGTCGACACGCCTTTTGCTGAACCTGTTAACTGCCCTTACTGTAATCCCTAAATGACCAAAGACACCTTATTATTATCCCTTGAAAGTGATGCTGATCTAAAGCAGGCTGCAACGCTGTTATCTGCCGGTAAGTTAGTGGCTATCCCCACAGAAACAGTGTACGGATTGGCCGCCAGTGCCCATGATGACAACGCCATCAAAGGCGTGTTTGCCGCCAAAAACCGTCCCAGTGATCATCCATTAATTTTGCATATTGGCCAGTTTTCTCAATTGGCTGATTGGGTCATCGATGTGCCTGCCAGCGCAAAATTGTTAGCCGAGCATTGCTGGCCCGGCCCTTTAACGATGATTTTCAACAAAGCGCCGGGGGTCAGTGGCCTAATTACGGGTGGGCGCGATACCATCGCGATCCGTATGCCGGATAAAACGCGCTTACGTCAATTACTGAGTGTTTGCGGACCGGTAGTGGCGCCTTCGGCTAATTTGCATAAAAAGATCAGTCCAACCTGTGCCCAGCAGGTCATGGATGGATTAAACGGCCGTATCGATGCAGTACTTGATGGTGGCGATTGCCATTTAGGCTTAGAGTCAACGATTGTCGATTTAACTGTACTGCCTGTAAGGATCTTACGCGCTGGGCCTTACTATGCTGAGCAACTCGCAGCGATTATGGGTGAAAACGTCGTTCTGCCTAGTAGCCATGACGTGGCTGTTGCGGGCAATATGCCAGCGCACTACCAGCCCAATACCCCTGCAAGCTTGTTCACGCGCCAAGCACTTGAAGCAAATATCTTAAAACGTGAGTGCAATGGGCCCACATTGGCAATTATTCATATGAGTGAGCTTCCCCTTGTTCGACTCAATAACGCAAGTATTCACTCAATCAAATTGAGTACGCAGCGAGAAAAATACGCCAGTCAACTTTACCAAGCGCTTAGCCAAGCGGATCGAATGAACTGCGATGAGATTTGGATAGAACAACCGCCTTATGAATGGCATGAAGTTATTGATAGAGTAAGTCGCGCCTGCTTTAAAGCTTAGCTTAAACACAGCTTAAAAAGGTGAAGCAGGAATAATAACCCAGGCCTTAGCACTATGGATGCGAACAACGAAAATAATGTTGCCTGCTATCTCTCTGAGCTTCTGTTCGCTAAGGCTCATGTATACTAATGGGTATAAAGGAGCCACAATTAAGCCCCGCTCAGTGTGAGATCGCACAGACGCGTCACGCTCATCCCTACATGCTAAACGGCGATTGAATACGAGCGCAGTTATTTGGCTGTGCACTTTTATCGCTGGAGAGCCTCATGGCACCAACTTCATCCCTCCCTATTTCTAATCACTTGCTAGACGGGCTGTCAGCTTTGCAGCAGCAGTGGTTTTACCATCACAGCACCTTGGTTCAACTAGAGTTTGGAGAGGTCCTGTGCCAAGCAGATGAAACAATAGCGTATGTATATTTTCCCTTAGGTGGATTTGTTTCTTTGTTAGTACCTATTTGGGGCGAACCCGCTATCGAAATGGGTTTAATCGGCAATGAAGGGATGATAGGAGCAACCCTCGCGCTGGGAAAGTCAACAGCACCAATGCAATGCCTTGTTCAAGGCTCTGGCAGTGCCTTAAAGCTAGAAGCCTCGTCGTTTTGTCAATATTTATCAGGCAATGGGGCCTTGCAACACACCATTCACAGTTATCTGTATGTGACCTTGTTGCAACTAGCGCAAACCGGCGCTTGCAACTGTTTTCATGAAGTACTACAGCGTTTGGCACGTTGGCTATTAATGACCCATGACCGCGCTCACGCCGACACGTTTATGCTCACCCACACATTTTTGGCTACCATGCTGGGTGTACGTCGCAGTGCGGTCACCATCGCGGCCGGAAGTTTACAAAAACAAGGCTTGATCCGTTATCGCCGCGGCCACATTCAAATACTGTCACGGGAAGGTTTAGAGCATATTTCTTGCGGCTGTTACTTTGCGGCTTTAGCAAGTTATAAAAAAGCCATGGGGCAATAAAAAAATTACCCTGAGGTGATAAGCCATAAAAAAAGGACGAGTAATCAACTCGTCCCTTGCATTTTACTGGTTAATATTGATGAGACAAGCGCTCATCATCGTCCCTTATTTTTCTAAGGTAAAACGATCAAGATCATTAGCAATGGTAATATCACCTTTATAAAACTCAGCCACTTCGCCAGTGTATTTAGCAAATTCTTCAGGCGTCACTAAACCTGGTGCCATGTGAGTTACCACTAATTTTTTGACTTGCGCTTTTGCTGCAAGCTGACCCACATCAGCCGGTACTAAATGATGTTTAGATAAATGTTGCTTCATATGACCAAGGGCTTTCGGTGGCATCATCGGATTCATGCGTTTTACCAAATTTACGGTATGTTCAACGTCCATCATTTCACTGATCAATAAATCAACGTTCTGTGAGAGCAATTCAACCGCTTCACTCGGCCCTGTATCGCCGGTATAGACAACAGTGTAATTAGGCAAGGTAAATTTAAAGGATAGGGCTTGAAATTTATTGTACTCCTCGCTGTCTTTTGGCCAGCTGTAATGAGTATTGCGGATAACACTGAGTTTAAAACCATCAAAATCAAGGACTGAACCATCAACCACTTCTACCACTTTGATGTTTCTATTTGGTGGTGCAGCCGCTTGTCCTGGCACACCATAGTGACCTAATGCTCCATAGGTCATAAAAGCAAATATCCCATCTACGGTTTGTTTTGTGCCCGGAGGCCCGTAAATAGTTAATTCACTTTT
>NZ_JANQVQ010000184.1 GCF_030730205.1 Paraglaciecola sp. | reverse complement strand
TAAAAGTACACACTCATGGTGCACAAGAAGGCGATATGGACACTTTATTAGGTGAGCCACGCGACTTTTTGCATAGCTACCTTGAAACAAAATACAACGATGGTGAAAAGTATGTTTTACATTATGTGTCTGCTCGTGAAATGTATAATATTGCTAAAGCCGCAGAAGCGGGCATATCAGGAAACCCCAATAAATACCGTGATTTCATCTTAGCTAAACCATCTTTTAAACTGAATAGTTAAGAAATAGCTCATGAAAAACACAATAAGAAAAATAATAGAAAAAACAGTTATCCATTTCCAAATCGATAAATTACTCTTGCGATTACTGCCAAATGGTTTATATGTTTTTAATTTTCATCGCATTGGTTCTAAACAAGATAGTGAGTTTGCAAGGGATGTTTTTTCTTGCTCTGAGGCTGCTTTCGAAAAAATCATAATTGATATAAAACAAAACTTTAGGGTCATTACTACTAATGAACTAGCGCAAAAGCTTCAATTTCAAAAAAATATTAATGAACGATTAGCATTAATCACTTTTGACGATGGATATATTGATAACTACACAGTCGCTTACCCAATTTTAAAAAAACACGAAGTCACTGCACTTTTTTTTCTTTCAACATCATTAATTAATTCAAGAAAAATTGCTTGGTGGGATGAAATAACATTCATGCTACGGCGCAGTGTTGGAAATACGGTAACTTTGCCAGATAATTCATCAAGTATGTTACTTGATGAACATATTATTGAGAGTCAAATTCAGCATTATATTCAAAACACAAAACGTCAGAGAAAAAACAACATCCCAAAAGTTCTTGCCGAATTACATATCGCATTACCTAAACAAGCAGAATTACTAGAGAATACGCCATCATTATTTATGTCATGGCAAAATATTAAAACGATGACCGCAAATAAAATGGAAATAGGTTCACATACCGTCAGCCATCAAATACTAACAAGCCTAACGGAGGATGAGCAAGAATATGAAATTACTAGATCAAAACACATTATTGAAGAAGAAATAACGTCAAAAATTTCAGCTTTCGCTTACCCTGTTGGAAGCTCTAACTGTTATAACGAAACATCAAAAAAACTTTGCCAAAAAGCGGGATACTTATTCGCTTTTAACAATCAGTCAGGTATCAATAAAACACTTAATGACCCTTTCAATTTATACAGAATCTGTATAGACAATGATAACTTACATAAATTTCGATTTAAAATTTGGATAAATCGAAAATGAGTAATCAAAAAATAAAGATTCTTCATGGTGTTTCTAGCTTAAATCTTGGCGGTGCAGAAAGACTAGCCATTGATGTTTGCCATTTACAGAACAAAGAAGGAACACCCTCATCAATTTACAGTCTAGGGACTGAAAATGATGCATTAGTTAGCGAAGCTAAAAAACTAAATATCAGCGTGACGCATGCAATAGGCAATTCACGTTGGTATAAATACACTCAATTTATAAAACTTGTTAAAAGCAACAACATTACAGTATTGCATTTTCACAGCCCTGCACTAATGAAGTTTTTACTACCTGTATTTTGGTTATTACCAAAAGAAACGAAGATCATTTATACAAGGCATGGTGCAGCACCTTACGCGACAAAAAGCTGGAGATTAATACATCAATTAATCAAGCCTTTTGTAAAGCACATAACGTTTGTTTCAAATGATGCACGTGATGTCTTTCATAAAAATCATAATTGGCCGCTCTCTTCATCAACCGTTATCAAAAACGGTATTATTGTGCCGCCTAAATCTAAATTAATAAAAACGCCAGATAATGTTTTAAGACTAGGCTCAATTGGCAGAATGGATCCGATTAAAGGCCAAAAATACCTATTACAAGCCTTAGCTGAAATGGCAAAAGAACAACAATGTAAATTTGAACTGCATTTTTTCGGGCATGGCAGTGAGTTTGAAAATCTAAGTAAATATGCGTTACAACATCTTGGAACTATGAAAATAGTTTTTCATGGCATTGTAAAAGACCGGAGTAAAATCTACAGTCAAATCGATATTCAAGTTGTGTGTTCAAAAATGGAAGGTCTTTCACTGGCTATTATGGAAGCCATGGCAAATTCTATACCGACTGTAGCAACTAACGTTGGTGGCAATCCTGAACTTATTAATCATAAATCTACAGGTATGTTGTTTGAGTACGCAGATACGAAAACACTGAGCAGTACTCTTATTGAGCTCTACAATAATAGAAATTTACTATCTAGCATTGAAGAAAATGCATACAACTATATAGCTATAGATTACTCATTAAGTGTGACTTTAGATAAGTATAATAAAATATACTCAACCAATAGCTAATCTTTTTTAAAGAAAGACTACATAAATTTAGCCTTTCTAGTTATAAAGCTTCTACAATATTAGAAACTGTTACCCTATGCTTCCCGCTCACAGTCAAAGGAATATCGTCAACATAATAAAAATTTACAAGCAATTCATTACCTACGGTATCAATCAAACATTGGTTAACATAGGTTTCTGCAAAGTTAGCGTCATACTTTTCAGTTTTAATAATCTTCAAATCAATTTCTAGAACAGAATTTTGAATTACTTGAAATTTATCAATACCAACAACATCTTTTAAAATGTATATAAAAAATTCGCCAGGTAAAAGATTGCCTGTTTTTGTTACTATCTTATCTAAACGACGACCATCAATATACGACAATTGTGAAAATGGTAGACCGCAATGGCATGGTTTATCCTTAAATTTAGCTATATCACCATTTACATATCTAACCAAAGGCATACCATAATTATAAAGATCCGTTATAACAACATTTCCAACATCATTTGTTGAAACACCCACATCATCTGTAATCTCCACAACCAAGTGATCTTCATTGATATGAAGGCCTGTTTTTTCCTTACACTCAGCAGCTATTAGCGTAAACTCTCTACACCCATAGGTGTTAAATAACGGCGCTGAAAAGGCTTTTTCTATAACCTCCCTTTGTACGTCAAAAAGTGGCTCAGCACCAACAATCAGCCATTTAACTTTAGTAACTTGAACATTGTTATCAACTATATATTTAGCAATTTCATACAAAGGCCCGGTATAAGCAACAATACCGTCTGGTTTAAAGTTATTTACAGCATCAACATAACTTTGAATATTGTCTTTTGACATTGAAAAAACATTCATTATTTTTCGATTGTAAAACCAGTTATAAAGTGCATCTTTGATTTTATGACCTTTCAATAAGCTTCCTACCGGGGTCCCCCAAAAGTAAAGCGTTTTATCACCAGTCTTACTGCCTGACCAGCCGTATCCTCGCCAAATGACACCCTGTCTACGATTGTAATTTTCTCTGTCATGCTCAAATTTGAACGGTGCACCAGTTGAACCACCAGAGGTTTTTGTTATGTTAATACCTTCATGAGTAGTAGCTCGTAATTGATCGTAATTTTCACGGATAATACTTTTTGTTAATAATGGGATTTTCTCTAGATCGGCAACGGTCTGAATATCTGACGGCTTAAAACCAAGTTCATCCCAGCTAGAACGGTAATAAGCTACATTTCTATAGCAATGCTCCAATAAATCTCTTAAAGCACTAAGCTGCTGGACTTTCAAATCTTCAGAGCTTAAAGTTTCATTGTGCATGTACTGGCGGTAATAAGAAAAAGTTTTCCGACGCTTAATTATGCCTTCATAAAATGGATACAAAACGTTAAAAAAAATCTTCTGATAAAGCATATGTCTTATCCTATTTAGGGAATAGCTACAAAGTAATTAAGGTTTAATGTATGTTTTATATAGCATTAGAAGTATAGCCACAATACTCACAAAGCTAAAGATTAATCAAGAAAAGGCTGCAAAGATGATTAAAATAACTAAATTTTTAATTTTGTCTTTTTTAATAATGACATGTACAAAAGTTGAAAGTTTTGAAACCACCATAAAATTGCAGCTTGATTCAGACATAATTGGTAAACAAAATGAAATTATAACTTTCGGTTTGCCTTTAGCAAGATCGAGTATTTACGACATCAACAATATCAGTGTTTTTTATAAAGGAATTGAGCAAAATATTTATATAGAAGAAGGCTTACGCTGGCACTGGTTAGATAACTCTTTACGTTCAGTGACTATCCAACTAACAAATTTTGACATGAGCAATCAATTAAATGAAGCTGAACTGATCATAAAAAAACACACTCATCAAGTAACAAGGATAGCCAAGAAAACACCACCAGAACAAGGCTGGGTAAAAGCTGGCGCAGATAAGTTTTACTTGTATTATCCAAGGGTATTCGCGCTACATGATCCGTTTTATCTTTCAACAACCGACATAGTGCCTCCTTACAACGTTATATCTAAAAGACAACCACAACTGAAATCATTGATTGGAAAAAAATTCGATCGTTTAGTACAAAAATTAGATTACAACGCGAGTACAAATGGAGAATGGTTATTTGACAGATCATCCGCATTATTTAAAGCCTATCTAAATACTGGTGAATTAACATTTTTAAAAGAAGCCTTTTTATCAAAGCAATTTTATTTTTTTTATGTCAGAAATGATCAAACAAAACCAGCTCCAGATGGTGGTAGTGGCTGTTGGCAATTTAAAACAGTAGCCTGTCAGGACGGTAAGTATATTTATACCCAACCAGCAAAACTCGCCTGGGCGTTACTGGGCGACAACAGCCAATGGGATAACGAATTAATCAACAATATGGCACTTCAGGCTGACTTAGGTAATTACCAATACAACACAAGAACCCCCATATTTAAAGAGAACCAAGGCTTTACAGAGCGAGCTGCCGGCTTAACAGGCCTAACCGAAGTAATTGCTTATGAAATTACAGCAGACAAAAAAATCTTGGGGAATTTAAAACAGAGAATTAACAGCTTATATCAAATGCAAAACATGCTGACTGAATGGGAGAATGAAAATCATTGGACGCCTAAGAGTGGCGCATTTGAACATTCATGGCTGGTACATGAAAACAAAGTAAAAACAAAAAATGCCAAGAAATCAGACACCGATAACTTTAGGTTTTCACCGTGGATGAGTGAAAACATCGCAGACTTTTTATGGCATGCCTATCAAATATCTGAACAAGCAAAAATTGCAGATATGCTGCAAAAACTTGGTAATGCAATAGATAAACATGGCTTTGCTTCAACCTATGTTGATGGAGAAGGAATAAATGCGAATTACTTAAGAAGAGAGGGCTTTAAAGCGCGTTTGGCTTGCACAGGTGCAGATAATGATGCCGTTGAGTTACTGTATTCAGCCTCAAGCGTAGCAAATCAAAAAGTAATAGCAGAAGACCACAACAAAAAATCGTATACTGATCAACATAATGTAGAAGTAATACTACCTTTATCACTAGCTTATTACTTTTCATTAAATACCAATGATAAGATAAGATTAGAAGCAAGAATAGAGAAGATCCTATCACACTGGTTAGATAATAAAACAAAGGATTGTTCAGGCTCTATCGGAAAAAACTTAAGAGCTTTTAACTGGCAATACCGTTCGAATTCTATTGCAACATGGTTTTGGATAAAACCTCAATTTTAGTAGATATAAAATATTACATAACTAATTTTTTTCAGATCTCAATGAAAGTAATATGCGTCTTAAATCTTTATTTAATATAAAATAAAACCCAACTAATACTGAGAACAATGTACTCATAAAAACAGAGAAAATTAGCTCTAACCATGTCATTTCCATAGTGAACACATGAAAATATTTATTAAAAAAATAGCTTAGCCAAAAAATGAATTGTGTCTTAAAAATTAAACTTAAACTGAAATAAAACTTAATTCCTAAAATCTTGTCCGCTAGAAAGACATAACCAATAGCGTGCACCAACAATGACGACAAGACACCACCCCAGACAACTCCAATTAAACCAAATTCATTTCCTAAAATGATTAATAGCGTAATGTAAATTATCGAAGCTGTTATTTCTAGTAACGCAATTTTTTGATGTTTAGCATGGGCTAACAGTAGATGTGATATTGGCGAAACTAACACTTTCAAAAAAAAAGCTAAAACAAAAATATGTAGTAAGTCTGCAGACTCAGAAAAATCACTGCCTACCCATAACATTATAAAAGCAGGGCCACATAGCATAACCGGTAAGAAAACCACACAACTAAGCCATGTGTGAATGAGCATTGAGTTTTGCATCAAAGATTCACTAAGTTCACCTTTCTCCAATTTTCTTATAAGAAAAGGTTGTAAAACACCCGTTATAGTCTGAATCATCGCATATGCTTGCCGTATCAATCGATCAGCAATTGAAAATATACTAATTGTTACAAGACCAAATAAATGACTAATGAATAAGGTGACAGATTTATCTTGAATTAAACGTGAGAGCTCAATAAGAACAACATGTTTTGCATAGTGGGATAAGTCAATTACATCATCGCTAAAATTTACAGGTACAGACAAAGATAAACTAGGTTGAATTCGATACGCGATGAAGAATTTTATTATGTGTACAGATATGTCAACAAAAAGCGTTATCAACACAAGTGATAAAAAGCCATAATCTTTTACCAGTAAAACCATTAACACAGCTTTAATTGTTATAGCGACAATAGAAACTTTAGAATCAATATCAAACTTCAAGTGACCACTAAAAATACCATGAAAACAATTCGCTACAAAATCAAAAACTAGTTTGATACTTAACAAGAATAAGGCATCAAAAACAAAAGGCTTATTATTTAAGTGTACACCTAAAACCAATGGATTTATTGCAATTAGCAGCACACAGGTAAAAGCGACAATACTTAAAAAAAGAAAAATGAAAAATGCACTGCTAAAGAGACTATTCAATCGTCTTGGGTCATTATTCTCAATTAACTGTGCCATACGACGTTGTATTGCGCTTGCGAAACCTAACTCAAAAAAACTTAACAAACCAACACTAGACAAAATAAGCAACCACAAGCCATAAGATTCTGCACCAAGTGCTTTAATAACAATAGGTGTCACTATAAGCATAGTCACAGCAGCCCAAATTGCTTCTAAAGCTCTATAGAACGAGCTGCTTATTAATAGACGTTTCAATATTAACTCATTGTAGTTATTTTATTTTTAGCAATTGACTTAAAGTGATACTTTAAGTGCTAAATAAACCATTAAGATCATTATCCAAGAAGCTAAACCACACTTAAATGCGACCTTTATGTTCATTAGTTCATTAAATTCAGGAACATATTTAAGCACTCTGTAATGTGAAGCAACGTTCATTCCCACGAAAATAAAAAGCAATAATATGTATGAACGGCTAAGGAAAAATGCCGTTACCATAAAAGCAATCATTGAAAATAATAACGCAGTATTGAGTTTAAGTTCATCCAAAATTAACGTTTTTTGAGGGTGATTAGCAAAACGCTCGACGGGTAACTTAAAAATTTTATAACCTATAAATACCGTTAATGCTAAAGCTCCGCCCCATAAGGTGTAACCAAAAACCCCAAGCTCGGCAGCAACGAGAATATATGAATTATGCGCTGTCCGGCCATGCCAATCAGCAAAGTTACCTTTACCTATTCCAAAAATAGGATTACTTAGTAAGTAATGAATGCCGTCATACCAGGCGTAAAGTCGTCCTCTCGCTGAAGCTTCACCTGAATTTAAACCACCAAACTGAGATAATAAAGTAGCTATTGCTGGACCAGACACGATGCCGAATATAATTAAACGTGTACCACCATAACGAAGTAATAAATAAAAACCAAATAAAGCTGCAGTACCCAGTATTGTGCCTCTAGATCCCGTTATGTAAATACCATACAAAAACACTCCAAAAATAGAAAATGATAAGAGTTTTGATATGAAACCGCCGTTGTAAAAAAAGTATACTAAAAAAGGCAGATTCATTACTAATAACATGCCAAGATCATTAGGG
Source organism: Paraglaciecola sp. (assembly GCF_030730205.1). Classification (GTDB taxonomy): domain Bacteria; phylum Pseudomonadota; class Gammaproteobacteria; order Enterobacterales; family Alteromonadaceae; genus Paraglaciecola. Next base: position 5,058 of record NZ_JANQVQ010000184.1, on the reverse strand, counting down.
TCTTGAAATATACCAACATATACAATTCTTCTTAAATCACTACCTACTGCTTGGGTACCAGTCCAACCAAAACCATCGTAGCTATTTTGTTGAACCCAGCCGTTATGCACCATAAAAAGTGATGCAACAATAGTCACAAACATTATGCATTTTTGTCTGAAAGTTGTAGTTATAACGGTGGCAAAAAAGAATAAAGGTAGCATTAAGTAGAATGCAATATTAAGAGACTCGATAATTCCCTTTGTACCCCACCCATTTAAAAAACCTGAAACACTAACGATCGGTAATAAAAATATTAGTAATGTTTGTTGCGGTGCCCAACGTAAAGGTCGTTGAAGTGAGATAATTAGTATAAAACATACAATTGTAGATAACATTACAAGAGGAAATTTAGGAAATGAAGTTAAAAAGTCTTGTGGTCTTATCAAAACTAATAAAGAGTAAAAGAAAAGTGTTAAAAAGGCAAAACTAGAGTTTTGAGTATAAATATCTTTATTAAAAAATTTGTTTTTATTCAAAATTTTTACTCATTAATAATTTAATTTACTAGAAAAATGAACTAAATTTATATTATATCAAGAAGACTGATAAAATTTTTGGCCATTTTTTCTCTTGTATATTTACTTCGATCAATGCCTACTACTTTATGACTCTTTAAATTTATCAAGCCAAGTTTAATCGACTCTATGTCACCGTACTCAGCGAATATGACATTTGGCTCGTCTAATGTAATGACATGTGTTGCACTGCCTTTGTTACTGATGAGTAAAATTGGTTTTTCAAGCGCTAAATATTCAAATAGTTTACCAGGTATTTGATTAGTAAAGAGGTTTCCTTGGATGACAATAAGAGCACTACATGCCGCAGAAATTTTTAAAACCTCATCTGAATTCATGTAACTTATAAATTCAATACGCTCTGGATTATTAATTTTCAGTAATAACTCTTTAGTTGAATTATATGGTTCATCACCAATAAAGCGCATTTTAACAGGCGTTGAGAGTGAATCTATCGCCTCTATAAGTTGGTTAATGTCCCTTCCATTTTCGTAAAAAGACCCTGTATGAACTAGTTCAAAACCTCCATCCTCTGGATTTGTTTGGTTAATTGTAGAGGCAATTTTTGAGCAACCATTTTGAACAACGTATAGTTTTTCAGGTGAAACTTGTAGGCCAGCAGATATCATTTCTTTTGCGTTTTTAGTCGTAACACAATTAATTAATGCCTGTTTAGTATAATTATAAAAACATTTTTGTTTTTTCTGAGAGCTATCGTATAAAAAAGATGGAGGGTCTCTATAATCAGCAATCCATGGAATATTAAATTTTTTAGATATAAAAAAGGCAACTGAGTGATTAGACATGCTTGGATAACTAGATATAACTAAATCAAAAGATTTTGTTTTTTGAAGCGAATTGACTTTTATTTTAGCCAGCACACTCCATAAAGAATAATTGTCTAAATATTTAAATGAAGGAATATATCTACGCATTCTCCATAAGAATTTCCTTATTGGAAATGAATAAACAGTTACAATTTTTAAATTTTCATGACTGACAGTCAAAGAATAGTCAAAAATTGAAAAGTGCTCTTTATTAGCAGTAATGACTGTAATACGATCACCATTTTTAGCTAATGACTCGGCAATTGCTGAAATCCGACCCACACCTCCACCTCCACAAGGTGGAAATTCGCTAGCTATCATTAGTATATTTTTTTTCATAAATAAAAAATCAACTCAAATTTAGACATGGTATTATATGATAGTAATTACATTTATTTGATTAGTTTTTAGGATTATCTAATAATTATAACGGTAACATAATGATCAAAAAACATAAAAAAAACTTAGAGCTCACAGAGAATATTCATAAAAAACTATTCAGCGCATCATTTTTAATGATCTTAACAAGACTACTAGTAAAGTCAATTGGACTAGTTAGTATTGTTATAACGGCTAGACTCCTCACACCGGAAGACTTTGGTTTAATTGCTATAGCAATGGCAATTTATGCTTTCATAGAGTTATTTAGTTCTTTCGGTTTAGCAACTGTACTAATTCAAAAAAGTGATGCAGATGACGATGACTACAATACAGCGTGGACTTTTAAAGCTTTATTTGGCGTTATCTCTGCAGCTTTGTTAATAATATTATCTCCACATATCGCAAAATATTTTGAAGATTTAAGACTTGAAAATTTAATATATCTGATTTCACTTACTGCACTTTTAAATGGGTTTAGTAATATCGGTGTAATAAACTTTCAAAAGGATCTAGACTTTAAAAAAGAAATGAAATATCAAGTAATCCCAAAATTCATCAATTTTTTTGTTATCGTGTTTCTAGCATATGCACTTAAAAGTTACTGGGCTTTGGCTATTGGGATTGTTTTTGGTAACTTCATATCTTTTTTAGCAAGTTACCTCATGCATCCACATCGTTCAAAATTCGGCTTAAAATCGGCTAAAAAGTTAATGAGCTTTTCCAAATGGTTAATTTTAAATAACGCTTTATATTATGCAAATGAAAAACTTATCAATTTAGTAATAGGTAAAATGTTAGGAACCTCTGCGGTTGGTTCGTATACTATGACTAATGAAATATCAACAATTCCCTCAATGGAAATCGCTGCGCCTATCAACAAAGCTTCTTTTCCTGTTTACAGTAAACTGCAATCAAATTTAAAAGAGCTCAGGGTGGCATATCTCAGTACGCTATCTCTTTCAAGCAGTATTACTATACCAGCAGCTATTGGTATTGCTCTTATTGCGCCAAAACTTATTTCAACAGCATTAGGTAATAGCTGGATTCATGTTATTTACCTTATGCAACTTCTTGCTGTTGCAAGTTTATTTTCAGGTTTGTATAGCAATATAAGCTACGTCTTTAATGCTTTGGGTAAGCCAAAAATCCCTTTTTATTTTGGTGTATGTAAAGTAATAAGTATATATGGTCTCATATACATTCTTGTACCTTTTTATGGTATTGATGGTGTTGGCTATTCACTGATTTCAACATCTATAATAATGTTAATAATTACTAAGATAACCTTAAAAAAATTCATAAACATATCTTTCCTTAATATCTCAACATCTTTACTGAGACCAGTATTATCATCTTTATTCATGTACATTGTTGCATTTAATTTATTATCATTTGAATTATCAACGCCTTTACTAAGTTTGCTAACCCAAATAGTAATTTCAGTAATTTCTTATTTAACATTTTCTTTCTCAATTTGGCATCTTCAAAGCAAACCTGACGGCCTAGAAGAAAAAATAACAAGCCTAATTAGATCAAAAATATCTAAAAATTTACTTTAATATCAGTACTCAATATAAGAAATATAAATTATGATTAAATTGATCATTTTGGATTTGAAAAATTACAATAGTAATGAATTAGATAAAATATTAGAATATTTCAAATCACTACCTGATATCAGTTTTTGTGTTTCTTATTTATGGCTAGATAATTGGATAACTAAAAATATTAATAGATTAGATCACTTATATTTAAGCTTGCACTCAAAAGATGATGTTCCTATAGCATTTTATCCTTTATATTTGAAAAAAATTTATTTTGGCTATGAACTTAGATTCATCGGAACTGGTGAAGCTGAAACATCAGAAGTTTCAAGCGAGTTTCAGGACTTTATTATTAACCCTTTGTATATTTCAGAATCCTTAGAGCTTTTTACTCAACAGGTAAAGCAACTTAACCGCTGCGTAAAAATTAGTTTTGAGCATGTTCTGCCAGATTCCTTATGCATGCAATGGTTGAAAAGCTATAAAAAATTTGGATGGCAACTCCAAGAGCAACTAATCGGAAAACGCTATAGGCTTGATGTTCTGACTAGTGAACAGCAACAAATATCACAATTCCCGCAAACTACTTTGCGCAGGCAAGCTCGGCGTTTTACTGATCGAGAAGATGTACAGATTGTATATTGTGATGAAGACTCAAAAATTATGGATTTTTTTGATAACTTAATTGAGTTACATACGCTGCAATGGCAGAAACGTGGTAAGCCAGGAGCCTTTTCTACCCAAGTTTTTCGGCAGTTTCATTTAGATCTATCCGCGGCCCTTCTTAAGGAAAATCAGTTACTACTGTTCGAGTTGCTTGTTCAAGAAAAATGCATTGCCGTTTTTTATGGGTTTTATCATCACGATACGCTGTATTACTATCAAAGTGGCATCAGTGAAAACAGCCCTCTTATAAATACCGGCGTAGCGATGCATCTTATTGCAATGCGTCATGCAAGAGAAAAGCAGATAAAATTTTATGATTTGATGGCGGGTAAAGTGAACAGTTACAAAGCGCAGTATATCAATTCAGACACTGAAGTATATTCTATAAGCTATACAACGAAATGGATTTTAGTACTTTCACTATTTAATAAGTTTATGCGACGAGTACAATGTTTATTCTCGTTTAAAAAGGGCTAAATTTATAGCCCTTTTCTTATATTAAATGAAACTATTATTTACCCAATGCCACATACCAAGGCATTGCAATCTCTAATCCCTGCGCGATACGGTACTCAGGCTGATAACCTAAAAGTTTATTTGCTTTGCTAATATCAGCTTGTGAATGCCGAACATCACCTGCACGAAAGTCGCGATACACTGCTGATTTATCGTAATTTACATTATGTTGTTGCAAGCTATGTTTTATCGCGTCAAACAACTGATTTAATGTGGTTCTATCACCAACGGCAACGTTAAACACTTCACTACACCCTAACGGAGTTACAGCCGCTAATATATTGGCTTGCAAGGCATTGGCAACAAAACAAAAATCGCGGCTGGTTTCGCCATCGCCATTAATGGCCACATCTTCGTTGGCAATCATTGCAGCTGTCCATTTAGGGATAACGGCAGCATAGGCACCATTGGGGTCTTGTCTTGGACCAAACACATTAAAATAGCGCAAGCCAGTGCAATGAAACTGATAAGTACGAGAAAACACATCCGCATAAAGCTCATTCACATATTTGGTTACCGCGTATGGCGATAACGGCTTGCCAATGTTCTCTTCTACTTTCGGTAGTG
>NZ_JANQVQ010000183.1 GCF_030730205.1 Paraglaciecola sp. | reverse complement strand
TAGGTACATTAATAATAAAAATTAAAGGCAATTTTGATGACGACAGAAACAACAATTGACCGAACAAACGATACGCGTTTTCTCGGTCACCCCATTGGTTTATCTACTCTTGCAATGACTGAAATGTGGGAACGCATGAGTTATTACGGTATGCGGGCCATGTTAGTGTTATTTATGACTGCAGCCTTGCAAGAAGGTGGGATGGGTTTAACCGTTGCAGCAGCAGGTGCTATTTACGGTTTATACACGGGCTCGGTGTATTTTGCTGGCCTTCCGGGAGGTTGGATTGCTGACCGCTTAATTGGGGGGCAAAATGCAGTGTTCTTTGGTGGGGTGATCATCATGATTGGCCATATTATTTTGGCTATTCCTCATGATGCGAGCTTTTTTATTGGTTTGATTTTTGTTGTATTGGGCACCGGCTTATTAAAACCCAATATCGGCGCCATGGTAGGTGAATTGTATTCAGCCAAAGACGCACGCCGTGACGCGGGTTATACCCTTTATTATATGGGCATTAATATTGGTTCGTTGATCGGTTACGGGGTCTGTGGTTACTTACAAGTCAATTACGGTTATCACTATGCATTTGCAGCAGCTGCTGTAGGTATGTTAATCGGTTTAATTCAATTTAAGTTAACTCAAAAAAATCTAGATGGTGTTTCTCCAAAACCCGTCGTACCGTTGTCACCCCAAGGAGCAACAATAGCGTGGGCTGTAATCGCCATTTTCTTAGCGGTTATTGCCGTAGTCACTGCCCTTACGTTCCAAGGCAGTATTGTTATTGAGCCAGTGGCTATGGCGCAAAAGGTTGCCGTGGTATTTGTTTTTACCTTTTTAGTCTACTTTTTTGGTATATTTTTTCTTGGCAAGTTAAACCCTGATGAGAAAAAGCGCATGGGCGCATTATTTCTTATTTGTGTGGCATCAGCGTGTTTCTTCGCCGGTTTTGAGCAAGCAGGCTCTAGCTTAAACTTGTTCGGTCAAGATTATACACAACGCATGTTGGGCACCTTTGAAATTCCAGCGGCTTGGTTTCAATCAGCCAACTCTATCTTCATAATTATCCTTTCGCCCTTTTTTGCTGCTTTATGGGTTAATTTGGGCAAGCGCATGATTGAGCCGTCTTATAGCGTAAAATGTGCCCTAGGCTTAATTATTATGGCCACTGGCTTTATCGTCATGTTTTTTGCCGCAGGAATTGCAGCAACAGGCTTGAAAGTTGCACCTTATTGGCTGGTGATGACGTATTTCTTACATACGGTTGGCGAGCTATGTTTAAGCCCAGTGGCATTAAGTGCGGTAAGTAAATTGTCACCTAAACGTTTTGGCGGACAATTAATGGGTGTATTTGTTTTAACGTATTCTATGGGCAGTGTAATAGCAGGCTTACTAGCCGGACAGTTCGACCCAGAGCAAGTTGACCAAATGCCAGGTTTGTACATGCAAATCAGTTTATTCAGTATAGCAATTGGCATTGTTTTACTTTTATTGTCTTTTAAAACAGGTAAATGGGAAAAACTTGCGGAGAAAGCTTAAGCGATAAAGTGAGTTGAGATAGTGACTAAAATACCGCTTTAGCAATAAATATTAATTATAGTATAATTAACGCCTGATATAGAGAATGTATCAGGCGTTTTACTTTCAGAGCCCTGAATTTTTCAGATCTAGCAACAATGGTAGCCATATGAAATTGTATTTTTCCAGTAAACAAATACCGCAGCTTCAAGCTCTGCCATTATTAGAACGCTTAACAATACTTAGAGAGGCTCAAAAGTACCTAACGGGCCCCGAAAAGGTGCTACTCAATGTTCTAAAGCTGCTACTCCTGATCCCAGCATTTGTTATGGTTTTACAAATTAGCGAAAATTGGTGGGCCCTTGCTTGGGCTCTATTGATTTTTTTACTTTATCCCATTGTTGTAAAGCCGATACAATTTAGCTTAAGCGCAAAATATATCTCACTCGTTAAACCACAAGGACATTAAACATGCAAACAATCTTAGTTACTGGTGGAGCTGGTTACATTGGCAGTCATACTGTTTTACAGTTGTTAGAGGCCGGACAAGATGTCGTGGTGCTGGATAACCTATGTAACTCTTCTGAAGAGTCATTACTCAGAGTGGCAGCCTTAACTGGCAAACAAGCGCGATTTATTCAAGGTGATATCCGAGATGCTCAGCTACTAGCGACTATTTTTGATGAAAACAAAATCGATTCTGTTATTCATTTTGCTGGTTTAAAAGCCGTGGGCGAATCGGTCGAGATGCCACTCAATTATTACAACAATAACGTGTATGGCACGTTGGTTTTGTGTGAGGCCATGCAACAAGCAGGCGTTAAAAATATTGTATTTAGCTCATCTGCTACGGTGTATGGCGATCCTGTTTCTTTGCCTCTGCGAGAAGATATGCCAACTGGTCAGCCAACTAATCCTTACGGTATGTCGAAGCTAATGGTTGAGCACGTATTGCAAGACTTATACAAATCAGACAACGAGTGGAATATCGCTATTCTTCGCTATTTTAACCCTGCCGGGGCACATCCCTCAGGACGTATAGGTGAAAACCCAAATGGCATTCCAAATAATCTGATGCCGTTTATTACCCAAGTAGCTACCGGTAAACGTGAGTTTTTGTCGGTATTTGGTGATGACTACAATACCCACGATGGTACTGGCGTTCGTGATTATATTCATGTTGAAGACTTAGCAGCAGGCCATCTCAAAGCCCTTGAAAAACTGGCTCAAAACGTTGGTATTGTGACGTATAACCTAGGCACTGGCCAAGGTTACAGTGTACTAGACATGGTTAAAGAATTTGAAAAACAAAGCGGCCAGCCCATACCATTTAAAATAGTACCTAGACGCAGTGGTGATGTAGCCGCTTGTTATGCAGACCCGCAAACCGCTTATGAAGCCCTAGGCTGGAAAGC
>NZ_JANQVQ010000182.1 GCF_030730205.1 Paraglaciecola sp. | reverse complement strand
TTTTGGCAACGTTGTTGCTGACTGTGGCATGCGATTAAAGTGAATAAACGAATTCTTAGCTTTGTTATTTGTTTTGGTAAGTAAATATTACCTCACTGAGCTTGGGTAGTTTATTATTAATTATTTCAATAACTTAACCAGATCCACCACGTTTTTAAGGGCTATTTACCCCATCCCGTCCTCCTGTTACTCTGAGCATTAAAACGAAAAGCAAACAGGGATTTTACGATGCTCAATATTGTCAACATTACTAAAACCTATGCCAATGGTGTGAAAGCGCTTAATGGTGTCAACCTCGCTATTCCTAAAGGCATGTTTGGCTTGTTAGGGCCAAATGGCGCAGGCAAATCTAGCCTCATGCGCACTATAGCAACACTACAACAACCAGATAGCGGAGCGTTGACCTTCGACAATATTGATGTATTAACTCAGCCAAATGAGCTACGGCAACGCCTTGGCTATTTGCCTCAGGACTTCGGTGTTTACCCGCGTATTAGTGCTTATGATTTACTTGACCATTTAGCCATATTAAAAGGCATGAGTAACAGCGCGCTGCGCCGAGAAGCAGTAGATGGTTTGCTTGCTCACGTTAATTTATTTCAACATCGCAAAAAAGCCGTAAGTGGTTTTTCAGGTGGTATGCGTCAGCGCTTTGGAATTGCCCAAGCGTTGTTAGGCGACCCCGATTTGTTAATTGTAGATGAACCTACCGCTGGGCTTGATCCAGAGGAGCGAAACCGTTTTCACAATCTACTGGTGAGTTTGGGTGAACAAAAAGTGGTGATCTTATCCACTCATATTGTTGATGATGTATCAGAGCTTTGCCCAAGGATGGCGGTTTTAGGTAATGGCCAAATATTACTAGAAGGCAACCCATTAGACGTCACTGCGAAGCTCAACGGACAGATTTGGCGTAAGGTGGTATCCCTTGACGAAGCCACTGAACTTGAAAGCCAGTTGCCGGTGATATCAAAACGCTTATTTGCCGGAAAAACCGTACTAAATGTAGTGGCTAATGAGGCTCCCGAGGGTTTTGAAAGTACACCTGCCACCTTAGAAGATGTGTACTTTTCCACCTTACATCGCTCTCGTTCTGCCAACGTCGCATAGGGAGCCACTCATGTTATTTTCAATGCTTAAATTTGAGTGGCGGTACTTTGTACGTCAACCTTCGTTTATCGTCACCTGTTTGGTGTTCTTTTTATTGCCCTTTTTAGCCATGGTGGTTGATCAGGTACAAATCGGCTCTGGCGGTAATGTGCTGTTTAACAGCCCCTATGCTGTTACCCAAAGTATCTTGATCTTAGGGGTATTTGGGATGTTTATGGTGGTTAATTTTGTCGCCAATACTGCCACTCGCAATGACATCACCTTGATGTCTGAAATTATATCCACTAAACCGATCAAGCCCTTGCCTTATAACTTAGGGCGGTTTTTAGGGGCTTATTTAATCTGTTTAGCAGTGTTTGCCATGGTGCCACTTGGCCTATTTTTTGGCAGTATCATGCCCTGGTTAGATGCTGAACGATTGGGCTCAAATAGCGTTGGCCTTTATTTAGCACCGTTTGCGATATTTTCAGCCACCACACTTTTTGTATTGGCAAGTTTGTTTTATGCCGTTGCCCAACAAACCAAAAGCACCATGTCAGTTTATTTAGCTGCCCTGGGTTTATTTATCGCTTATGTGATTGCCGGTCAAGTGTTTGACGAACCTGACCAGCGCGCTATTCGTGCTCTTATAGACCCCTTTGGTTTAAACACCTTCGGTGAATATTCCCGCTATTGGACGGCTTTCGAGAAGAATAGCTTACTGCCAGCGTTTGACGGCTTTGTCTTGCAAAACCGTTTACTGTGGATAGGTATTGGTGCGACACTATTAATAGTGGGCGGCGGACTATTCAAACCTTTCAAACTCCCACAAACTAAAACCAAAAAAGCCGGCAAAGTCAGCGCAACAGAAATTGCGGTACTTAACCAAAACTTTCGCCACAAAAGCGTGGGGGGCAATAACCTAGGACAGTTTTTAACGCGTACTGTTTTTGAAATAAAACAGGTGTTTTTCAGCCCTGCATTTCTTATCCTGTTGTTGTTTTCAGGCTTTCAACTTATCGCTAACTTTTTCCAAATATCAGGCATGTATGGCACCCCCAACTGGCCTCTGACTCAAACGTTAGTGAGTTTAATTACCGGCTCGTTTTCTTTGATGCTGATTATTGTGATCACCTATTACAGTGCCGAAATTGTATGGCGCGAGCGAACCGTAGGAATGGGTGATATTGTCGACAGCATGCCTGTCAATAACCTCACGTTTTGGTTATCAAAATTAATCGCGGTTATTTTAGTTATTTTGTCGTTGTTTTTGTTTGGCGCGGTCTGCGCGATTGCCAATCAAATTCTGCATGGCTACGGTCATATTGAGCTGGGGCAATATATCGTAAGCTTACTGTATTTTAATGCCCTGCCCTTTTGTTTATTAGCGGTATTGGCTTTTTTCTTTCAAGCTCTAAGTCCCAATAAATACGTAGGCATGTTGCTATTTGTCGGCTATTTCTTTGTCACCTTGGCCTTTAGCCAATTAGGCATAGAACACAACATGTTTAATTTTGGTGAAGCCCCCTTACTGCAGTACTCAGATTTAAATGGCTATGGCTGGTTTTTACAAACTCAGCAGTGGTTCATGCTGTACTGGACTGCTTTGGCAGTTGTGCTTGGTGTACTGAGCTTTGGACTATGGCAACGGGGACCAAGCAATAGTCTGAAACAACGCTTTAGCCAATTAAGCTATCAACTGGGCAAACCAGGCCGAGCCGTTGGGATCAGTGCTTTGTTGATATTCATCGCATGTGGTGGGTGGATACACTACAACACCAAGGTTGTTAATCACTTCGTCACCAGTGATGAGAGCTTAGACATACGGGCTGATTATGAGAAAACCTACGGCAAATATGAACTGGCTGCTATTCCAAGCATAACTACCGTAGATGCAAGCGTGGATATCTTTCCAGAGCTGCGCCGCATTGAGGCCAAAGCAGCGATTAAACTTAGCAACCACAGTGACGAAGCAATATCACGCTTTTTGGTTAACTTACCTGAGCATAGCCGAGATGAAAAAGTCATTATCGACGGTGGCACGCTGCAAGAAGTTAACGAAAAATTCAACACCGCGTGGTTTGAATTTACTCAGCCCTTGCAACCAGGTGAAGAACGCGCCGGAGAATTAAGTGTGGTGCGTGAACATCATGGCTTTAAGAATTCATCAGAAGACCCTACTCTGGTAAAAAACGGGACCTTTATTGATAATTTTGCATTGTTTCCTAGCTTTGGCTTTCGCTCAGACGCCCGGATCAACGATCGACACGAAAGGCGTAAGCGGGATCTCGAGCCCCTAAAACGTGCCTACGACTTAGAAGACAGCAGCCACTACCAAGAAAGCTTTTTTGGTCCTGGCGTCGAGTTTATTGATTTCAGTGCAACCCTATCCACCAGCGCCGATCAATTTGCTATTGCGCCTGGGTATTTGAAAAAAGAGTGGCAAGATAAGGGCCGCAACTATTTTCGCTATGAAATGGATGCGCCAATGGTTAACTTTTTTAGCATTATGTCAGCTAAGCTAGAAAGTAAAAAAGAGCGATACAAAGGCGTTGATATCGAAGTTTACTACCATGCAAGTCATGCTTGGAACATCGATAGAATGATTGAATCAAGTAAAGATTCGCTCGATTATTTCCAGGCGGCGTTTGGCCCTTATCAACACAAGCAATTACGTATTATCGAGTTTCCAGGTTATCGCGGTTTCGCGCAAAGTTTTGCTAACACCGTTCCCTATTCTGAGGACATTGGCTTTACCAGCGACTTACGGGATCCAAAAGACATTGATCCGGTTTATTATGTGACTGCCCATGAAGTGGCACATCAATGGTGGGGCCATCAACTCAATGCTGCTAATGTGCAAGGTAGTGCGATTTTGTCAGAGACCTTGTCGCAATACAGTGCATTGATGGTGATGAAGCAGAAATACGGTGAAACCCGCTTACGCCAGTTTTTAACCTACGAGCTCGATCGATATTTACGTGGCCGTGCCACTGAACCACTAGAAGAAATGCCTTTGATGCGCTCAGAAAATCAGCAGTACATCCACTATCAAAAGGGCTCTATTGTCATGATGGCGCTGGAGCATAAATTGGGCGAAGCATACATCAATTCAGCCCTGAGTCAGTTACTTGCTGAGTTTAAATTCAGAACTGATCTTTATCCCACTACCCTAGATTTACTGCGTTATTTAAATGCCGACGCAAGTGCTGAGCAACAAAGTGTGATTCAGGAACTATTTGCGCAAATCACTATTTATGATCTGCGGGCCAATCAAGTAGCCGTTGAAACCTTGGCTGACGGAAGATTCAAGGTCACACTGACGGTTTCAGCTACGCAGTTTAGCGCTGACGGCAAAGGTCAAGAGACTGAGCAAGACTTTGATCAAGAAGTGGAGATTGCTCTTTTTAGTCATGATCCCAATGATTATAGTGTTGAGAATGAAGTAATTCATGCACACACTCAGCGTATAAAAAGTGGCGAAACCATCATTGAAATGACCGTCGATACCTTACCGACCTACGCGGGGATTGATCCTTTTGTTCGGTTTATTGATCGCGATACAGGCAATAATATTATTAAACTTTAACCACCTAATATTACCCCTCACTTTTTAATAACGTGAGGGGTAATAGCTCAAACAAGTAAAGTACCAATGAATCACTGTTATATTGGCTGCCCTATTTGGACCCACCCATCTTGGTTTGGCCATATTTACCCCACAAAATCAGCACAAGCCAATTCATTAGTCGCGTACAGTCAGTACTTTAACAGTGTAGAAGGGAATAGTAGTTTTTATCATCTACCGGATGTCGTCACCTTAGAAAGATGGGCAAAGTCAGTACCCCAAAATTTTAAGTTTACCTTAAAATTTCCAAGTACTATTAGCCATCAAGGAAACTTAAGCCAGAGTCATAAGTTAGTCGAGCAGGCCTTGATTCACTTTAGCGTGTTAAAGGATAAACTTGGCTCACTGATGTTGCAATTACCTGCAAGTTTTAACCCTGCGTCGCTTGATGCCCTTGCGTCTTTTTTGGCTGTGATCCCAACACAATTTAAGATTGCTGTTGAAGTCAGACATCCGGATTTTTTTGCCAAAGGTGACAGTGAACGCCATCTAAACCAGCTATTACAAGGCTTTAATGCTGACCGGATCATTATGGACACCCGGGCACTTTTTGCCTGTAATACTCACGCTCTCAACGCCAAGCAAGCTAGTTTAATCCGTGAGGTACAAGAAAAAAAACCGCGTCTACCCACCCATGTTGTGGCGACAGGTCAGCGGCCGATTGTGCGCTTTGTGGGCGGGGTAGATATTGAACAATCTAAACCTTTCTATCAACCTTGGTTACACAAACTCAAACAATGGCTAGACGAGGGTAAATCTCCGAGCTTATTTTTTCATATGCCCGATAACCAAGATGCCCCCTGGTTAGCTGAAGCATTTATCCACGATTTTAATAGGCTCTTTCCTCAGCAGCCCTTAAAGCGTTTTTCTTTGCCTCCGAGGTTTCGACAGCAACAAGGCATGTTTGACTGAATAGCGGTCTAGGCTTAACAAAAAAGCCGTTGTGGTAGCACCACAGCGGCTTTATTTTTTAATAAGCATTTTGCGACGTTCAACACACCTCGCTTGATATTTGGTGTCTACTATTATCTAAACAGGACTTTTTCCTGTTTAAACCAGTACACACAAAATGCTATCAAAGCGCCGGCAATAAGTACCGTCGAGCCAAAAATAGCGATTAATTGGAAATAGTCCATGGTGCCTTTTACTAACTCTTTCATCGCAAGTGCAACGTTAGTTAAAGGCACCCATGCCCATCCACCCTTGAGTTCTACCCCAGGTAGCAAGGCTAAAATAACCGGAATAATCACAAAGATGACTAACGGCCCCATATAACTTTGTGCTTCTTTAAAACTTTTGGCGTAAATCGAAATACTTAACAGTACCGCCGCAAAAATAGCGACGACAGGTACTAACATTAAAAAGATTAAAATAAAGTCCAGCACGCCAATTTGGCCCATAAAATCAGCGACAAACTTAACGGCCATGCCTTGACTCAGGACCAAGCCCCAGCCCGCCATACTCACCACGGTTATCAGCGCTGTCATGGTACCGGCAAAGGCAATAGTGAAAAATTTACCAAAGACTATTTTGTTACGATCTATTGGCGAAATTAACAAGGTTTCTAGGGTGCCACGTTCTTTTTCACCCGCGCCAATATCGGTAGCAGGAAACATCGCACCTTGCAGACACAAAATAAATAATAAATACGGCAACATACCGCCAATCTTTTCGCCCCAATTTTCTCTGTCATCTGCCGTATTGACTTTTTCTAAAACGATGGGTTCAAGTAAGGCTTGTTGTTGACTCGCTTCAAGACCAAGAGTCGAAAACGCTTCAAGCTGGAAACGATCAGATTGCTCTTTTACAATTTCATTGACTCGCTTATATACCAAATTCAACCCTGCATCATTTAAATACAGTTGAATCGTAGATTGGCCTGCTGACAACACATCAGAATTGTAGGAATTGGGAATAATCAGCACAAAATCGATAGTTTCATTGCGAATTAAAGTGGCGTAATCGGTTTCTGCGCCAATATCAACCAACTCAAATTTATCAGGTTGCTGCAGGTGATCAACAATAACCGGGGCATATTCAGCGCCTACCATGGCATATTTAAGTACCTTGGTTTCTGCTTTTTCGATGGCTTGTTTGGTTACAAAGGCCACACCACCAAAAATCAGTGGAAAAATTAACAGAGGCAAGGCAATCATAAAAAACAAGGTTTTCTTATCTCGTAACAACTCTTTTAGCTCTTTTAAAAATACTAACCACATAATTCTCTCCTTAAACCTGTGCGGTGCTTTGGCTGATGCTTGCCATAAATGCCTGATGTAATGATCCGTCTGCCAATGCTCTAAACGCTGCGGTTTCACCATCAAACATCGTGCGACCTTTGTCGATAACCACCACTTTGTCACACAGTTCATCAACTTCATCTAAATGATGGGTTGAAAAAATAACAGGGGTACCTTGCGCTTTTAATCGTCTTATAAATTCAAGTACCGTCTGCGTTGCCATAATGTCGAGCCCCGTGGTGGGCTCATCAAGAATCACCACTTCAGGTTCATGCACCACCGCTCTAGCAATCGCCGTTTTTTGTTTCATCCCGGTAGAAAAGTTTTCGCACCGTCTGTCTAAAAAGCTATGTAAATCAAGTAAATCCGCTAATTCTTCAATACGCTGTGCTGTTTTACTGGCTGACAGACCGTGCAACTGCCCAAAATATTCGATGTTTTCACGACCGGTCAATCGACCGTATAAGCCCGTTGAACCCGATAAAAAACCAATTTTTTGTCGAGCCAATAAGGGGGTCGTTAAGACATTGATGCCATTAATAGCCAAACTTCCTGAGTCGGGTTTCAATGCAGTCGATAGCATGCGTAAGGTCGTGGTTTTACCGGCACCATTAGGGCCAAGCAAGCCCAGTACTTGGCCTTTTTCACATTTAAACGATACATCAAGTACCGAATGGAAAAAGCGACCAACGAGACGGGGATCTTTCTTTTCTTGTTCACTGAGCTTTTTGGGATTTTCTATTTTGAATTTTTTAGCCAAATTTTTTATTTCTATCATTCCATTTTCCCTGTTGAGGTAATCGACTTTCTATAGTCAGCGACAGATTGAATTTATTACTCACGAAAGTAAAATAATCTATGTAACAATAATCCTATCCTAATGACTAGCTGTGTTTAAGTAGTAAATAAACGTCAATACGATGTTTTTAATAACAATGAGAATAACAAATGGAATCTGTGAATAATCCTTTTCAAGCTTGCTTTAATATTTTGCTGAAACCCAATGGCGTATTTGCCAAGGTACGTATGACCCATAACTGGTCATGGATCCCATTTTTACTGATTATAAGCGTTGCGGTTTTACCCGAGCTTTATTATTTCTCGACCGTTGATATCGATTGGTATCGTGAGCTGATGGTACAAACTACCGCGGCCAATATCAGCCCTAGCGAACAAAATGTCATTAGGCAGAGTTTAAACAAAGAAGTCTTATTGTGGAGCGGGACGTTTGGCGCGGCGTTATCCCTGATTATTGCTAACGTGATATTGGCCTTGTACCTCAATTTTTGTGCGAAAGCGGATGAAGAATGTGTAGAAGGATTTACCGATTGGTATGGCTTTTGTTGGTGGGTAAGTTTGCCCACCGTATTTGTGAGCATATTGGGCTTATTAGCAATAGCACTAAGTGAGAGTAATCAGATGTTGCCAACTGCGGTGCACCCCACTTCCATCGCTTATTTTCTATCAATTGAGATGAGCTCTGCGTGGTACGGTTTATGTCAGTCAATTCGCATAGAGCATTTCTGGTATATGTATTTAACCACGGTAGGTTTAGCGCAGTGGACACAACTATCAAAGCAGCGCATCACCGTGATAGCAATCGCCCCTTACGCCATTATTTGGGGGATTTGGTTACTTACCATGATATTTTGAGCGCGGCCTAAAATAGTCGTTGTTGTCATAGTAGCGTGGATCTTCGCTTGCCTCTGTCACGTCAGGAATACCTAAAAGTGGCAGAGGAAACAAACCATTTTTCTGAGCAAATACATTCTCATCTGTGATTTTTTTACACAATAGCTGGTCTGTTAGAGCCAGCTGTTCAAATCCTGACAAATCACCAAAACCAGACGGCACTTCAACACTCAACCATTTTCCGGTAAGACCAATAAAAGGTTGCAATAGCATTTCTAAATTGGCGTGCCCAAACATAAAGCTATGAATAGTAGCGCCCCACTGCCGGCGATTATCAACGAACACCTGCCGCCATTCGTGTTGCCGCAATAGCTCAGGCATGCGCCCTTGTATTGCGTTTTCATGCTGACCGCACTCAATCGCTAACACAACACCACATTCATCAAAATGCGTTAACTTATTGCGTCTGTGGCTACGCGGATGCAAACCAAATTGGGTGATATCCTCTATGTGCAACTGATTAAGCAAGCGTTTAGTCTGAGGAAACTGAAGCCAAATCAGGCCATTAAAAAAGTCATGCCAGTTGTCGGGCCGAGTGGGTATGCGGTGGTGGTTGAAAATGTATTGCTCGTAATAGTCTTCGTTATTACCCAATTGTGACTGGCAGATAAAATCAGGGCTATGATTAACATCAGCCTTTGATTGCCGTTTCAGTCGGTTTAGTCCTGCAGCGTTTGGCCATGTAGTAAATTGGGCAAAATCAAACAACTCGCTTAATTTTTTAAAGGGTAAAGATGATTGGTGGGAAGAAAAAGGCGCCAGCCAGTTTGAATTCATAGCGTAAATAAACTGTTTAAGTCATTAGATAGAAGGCTTTATAATGAGATGTCATTATAACTACAAGAGTAAACTATGAAACTTTACGACAAAACGCCTCTTTTGGGCATAGTAGCGGTGCTACTTGCTGCAGGGTGTTCAAAGCAAGCGACGACCGTCACTGAACAAACCGACAACTTCATCGCGGTATACGAAAGCATCAACAGCGACGATATCAAAACCCACATAAAAACCTTAGCTTCTGATGAGTTTGAAGGGCGCTCCCCCACCAGTAAAGGTGAAAAATTAACCTTAGACTATTTAAGCGCTGAACTGAAAGCCATGGGTTTACAACCCGGTAACGGCGACAGCTACTTACAAGCCGTTGAATTAGTCGAAATCACCGCTAAACCTGACATGAACTTACACATTGGTGACAAGCAATTTGCTTATAAACAAGATATGGTGGTGTCCTCTAAACGTGAAAAAAACACGGTTGAGCTGAAAGACTCTGAATTGGTCTTTGTCGGATATGGGGTTAACGCACCAGAATATGGATGGAATGACTACGAAGGTATTGATGTAAGCGGTAAAACCGTTGTGATCCTCGTGAATGACCCCGGCTTTGAAAATCCAGAGAGTGGTAAATTCCAAGGTCTTACCATGACCTATTATGGTCGCTGGACTTATAAATATGAAGAAGCCAGTCGTCAAGGCGCCGCAGCAGCACTTATCGTTCATGAATCAGCACCCGCGTCCTACGGATGGTCGGTGGTCGCAAACAGTTGGAGCGGCGCGCAATACGGACTTGTTACTCAAGATGCCAATGCAAGCCGAGTGGCCGTCGAGGGCTGGCTGAGCCTTGAGGCGGCGCAGAAAGTTTTTGCTGACGCAGGGCTTGATTTTAGCCAACAAAAAGCCTTGGCCATCCAAGGCCCTTACCATAAAGCGCTGGCACTTAACGCCTCGGTGACCATCGAAAACACTTTAAAAAAATCCACCAGTTATAACGTACTGGCCACATTACCTGGCTCAGTCAGCCCAGAAGAACATATTATTTATAGTGCTCACTGGGATCATTTGGGCAAAGACAGCAGTAAGGAAGGTGATCAAATCTATAACGGTGCCCACGATAATGCCACCGGTGTAGCGGCAAACTTAGCACTAGCCAAGGCTTACTCCTCTTTGTCGATTAAACCCAAACGCTCTATTAGCTTTTTGTTTGTCACTGCTGAAGAACAAGGATTATTGGGCTCAAAATATTATGCTGAACACCCCATTATCCCGCTGAATAAGACGGTTGCTAACCTGAACATGGACGCCCTAAGCGTATTAGGTCGCACCAAAGACGTGGCCGTAGTAGGAATGGGAAAATCAGAACTTGAAAATTATTTGTCTAAAGCTGCCCTGCGTCAGAATCGAAGGTTAGTGGAAGAAAGTCGACCTGAAGCGGGCGCGTATTTTCGCTCAGACCATTTCAGTTTTGCTCAGCAAGGTGTGCCTGCTCTTTACGCCAAGGGCGGCAACGAACCTATTGACGAAGCAACCGCTAAGTATCGCAAACGTACTAATGTCATCGTGACTGGCTGTTATCACCAAGTGTGCGATCAATACCGAGAAAATTGGGATCTCAGTGGCATCGTTGAAGACAGCCAACTGCTATTTGAAGTGGGTTACTTGATTGGAAATTCTACTGACTGGCCAAAGTGGAGTCCTAGTAGTGAATTTCAACGTAATAAATAATCAGGCATCTTAAGTCACTAACAAGGTAAGGTTAGTAACCTTGCCTTGTTAGGCGCAAAATCGTTGATAAAAGCAGCAATTCACTGGCGTTATACTTTGCAATAATTAGCTAGTGTAAAAAAATTACAGTTTCCACTTGCTTTTTTCGCTCAGGCTGGCAAATTCAATGACGCGCAAGCAAGAGCAACAGCAAACTACTTCACGCGAACCGAGGGGTTCATTCAGCGTTATCCGCCAATGTAACCAGCTATATCTTCTAACCCGCAACTCAAGAGAAACTTTTTTATGTGTGGTATTTTCGGCATTCTGGGCATCAAAACTGATGTAGCAGATCTTAGAACACAAGCGTTAGAGCTTTCCAAATTGCTGCGTCATCGCGGCCCTGATTGGTCAGGTATCTGGAATAATAATAATGCCATTTTGTGTCACGAACGTTTGGCCATCGTCGACGTCGATACAGGTGCTCAACCTTTAATCAGCCGAAATAATAACCAAGTACTTGCGGTAAATGGTGAAATTTATAATCACAAAACCCTCGAGAAAAACTTAGCGACACCTTATGAGTTCAGAACCAAATCTGACTGTGAGGTTATTTTGCCTTTGTATCAGCAAAAAGGTGTCGATTTTATTGACGAACTTGAAGGTATGTTTGCCTTTGTTTTATATGATGAAGAGCAAGATGCCTACTTAATTGCCCGTGACCATATGGGAATTATTCCGCTGTATACCGGTTATGATGAACACGGTAACTTATATGTCGCCTCTGAAATGAAAGCCCTTGTACCGGTGTGTAAAACAGTACAAGAGTTTCCACCTGGGCATTACCTGTGGAGCAAAAACGGGCAGTTAACCGAATACTACAAACGTGATTGGATGGATTACGAAAACGTTAAGAATAACCCAACTAATCTGGATGATTTAAAAGTGGCTTTTGAAAAAGCCGTTAAATCACATTTAATGTCTGATGTGCCTTACGGTGTATTATTGTCTGGTGGTTTAGATTCGTCATTGGTATCCGCCGTAGCGGCTAAATACGTCGCTAAACGGGTTGAAGACGAAGACAAATCTGATGCATGGTGGCCTCGATTACACTCTTTTGCTGTGGGCCTTGAAGGCGCGCCTGATCTTATCGCGGCACAAAAAGTGGCCAACATGATAGGGACTGTCCACCACGAAGTACACTTCACGGTGCAAGAAGGCCTTGATGCAATTCGTGATGTCATCTATCACATTGAAACTTATGACACGACCACCATCCGAGCTTCTACGCCCATGTATTTGATGAGTCGTAAGATCAAAGCCATGGGTATTAAAATGGTACTATCTGGTGAAGGTGCTGACGAAATTTTTGGGGGATATTTGTATTTCCACAAAGCGCCCAATGCAAAAGAATTCCATGAAGAAACGATTCGTAAACTGAAACGTTTACATATGTTTGACTGTGCTCGTGCCAACAAATCAACCTCAGCTTGGGGTGTTGAGGGCCGTGTACCGTTTTTAGATAAAGAATTTATGGACGTGGCAATGCGCCTTAACCCGCAAGATAAGATGTGTCTTGATGGCAAAATGGAAAAATGGGTCTTACGTAAAGCCTTCGATAATAACGAATATTTACCTGCAGAAATTTTGTGGCGTCAAAAAGAGCAGTTCAGTGACGGCGTTGGTTATTCTTGGATTGATTCTTTAAAAGAATTTGTTGAAACCCAAGTGAGCGATCAACAAATGGCCTCTGCTGCTTTTCGTTTCCCGGTAAATACGCCTGATACCAAAGAAGGGTATTACTATCGCACCATTTTTGAAGGTTTCTTCCCGCAAGAAACTGCAGCAAAATGCGTTCCCAGCGGCAAGTCAATTGCTTGTAGTACAGTTGAAGCCTTAGAGTGGGACGCAAGCTTTAAAGGCAATGCTGACCCTTCAGGACGCGCCATGCGTAACGTTCACTTACAAGCAAATAAATAGCT
>NZ_JANQVQ010000181.1 GCF_030730205.1 Paraglaciecola sp. | reverse complement strand
CCATTTAGGCAACTGAGTTTAGGAACAAAATTACGAGGGCAGTCATGTTAATGACTGAAACACCACCACTTGACACATTACACGTCACAGTTGAATCAATCATTTACTACATCCTATAAAGTGAAACCTTAGCTTCTAAGGTAATTAGATAGGCATAGGTTTGTTGATACAACGATAACAAACTAGAACTATACAAATGACTACCTGCACGAGAGGGATCTGGTATCGCAATCAAGAGTTTTAAATATAAAGGGCTTAAAAAGTTTTTTTATAACGGCGACACAAGTGGCATACAGGATAATCACTTACAAAAAATGGGCTAGATATTAGACGCGATAGATGCCTCACCTCATCCAAAGGACTTAAACAGTATTTATGGGAATAAGTTTGCAGAAAAGAAAGGCTCGGGTGCAGGGATTTATAGTCTAGAAGTGAACGGCAACTGGCGTATCACCTCCCAAATACACGATGATGGAGCATTGCTGATGGATTACCGCGATTACCACGGCAAATCAATAAAGGCGGTTTAACACTTAGCTAATACTACAAAAAAATTAGGCAGACATTTAGCTAGCCTCCTAAAAAAGAGATTATGGAGATTAAGATGACACAAACTAGAAAACCAACACATCCGGGGAGTTTTTTAAATTCACCATATTTGACGAACGCAAGGTATCTATTACTGATGCAGCGACTTATCCTGGGGTTTCAAGAAAAGCATTAAACGAGTTTACAAAGGGCAAAGCAAAATGCTCTCACGCTATGGTGAGAAGGCTTTCTGAGTCAACGGGAACGGGCGTTTCTATTTGGATAAAAATGCAGGTAAAGCTCGACACTTGGGAAGCTGAAAATATGCCCCCTTCCCGATTACATCCAAGCTATACCGGATTGCAGGGTCGCATATAAAGGACGCTACACGCCATCATCCCGCGCGGAGTCCGCTGCACTTTACCTTTCAGACCGGCTAAAGCTGTTCCATATTTATCCCGTAAATATGGTCAACAGCTAAAAGAAGTCATCAATAAAGGCCGCTCGCGACTAAAATTTTTAATCGTACAAAAAGGCGGAAAAAAGCAGTGGCGGAGCAAACGTGCCCTCTTGATCCGACCTGCTATTTTTGCAGATACTTATTAAGTGACCTTTGAAGTTGGCCATCGAACTTATCATATTTTCCACATGAGTTACTCTTGGTCCACACAGAACTTCCCTTCCATATTTTATCGTCAAGTGCGGTCTGAGTAATGGTAAAGCAAGAATCACCTAGCATGATGGTTGTCTCGTCTGGACCAAACACTGAGAGCACAATTATATCAGAACCCTTTGGCGCAAAAGACGAGCTTAGCGCTTGCAATCTTTGATTAGTACTAGGAGGAGTAGACTTATCAATGAGTGGTTTTGGTTTTCTAAATTGGTTTAGCGAACTCTCTGATATCCTCCCAACTTCATCGGAATGTAAATTTTGAATATATTGAGAGACAACTGTCTGCACTTTGCGTGAAGATAAGGTCGCTGTTGCATCTGTTGGAGTTGTTTTTTCTTTATCCAAAGAATTTTTTACAACTGAATCTATTTCTAATTTGATTGCTTCAGGGGTACTTGGTTGAGCAGACATTGCCATTTTGCCGGCACCTTGAGCAATAACTTCATCTAACATATTTGTAGAATTGTTCACAGATTCCGATCCAGCGGCAGACTTCTCAAAAAACAGATAGCTTTTTATTGGTTCATTTCTAACTTCTTGCTTTTCGTACGGCAAGGTAAAACCTACAAGTCCAAAAATAAAGACGCCATGCAGCAGAATAGATAGTGCAGCAGACTGGCTTGTTTTAAGCGTCATTAATAATCTAACTAAGACTTTTTTAGTTTGCCTGGCATTTATTCGAGGTGTCTAATTCAACATTGCGATTTCGCATTTCTTCAATAACGTCAATATCTTCCAAAAATAACACAAAGCCATCTTCAACATCTGTTTGTAAAAATAAATCTACTTCAAGCTCATCAAACTTTTCAATATTGCCAAAACAACCATTACTAGTACCAATAGAAAACCCACCAGTTACTTTCGCGCCCTTAGCTTTATAACTTTTTACTCGTGCCAAAGCATCGCCCATGGTGGCCGCATCTTCGTTTGACAGTTTTAATATGGTTATTCCCTCTCCATCTTCGATGCCTTCTAATAATATTGATGAAATGTCACTTTCAGACCCAGATAACACCTGTGTATGAAAATTATATACATTATCAAATGGAGGTAATTGCTGTCCCTCAACACCATTTTCGCTTTCGCCAACAACCCCATCAGTTTTAGTCGCCAATCGTATATGCGCTGCTCCATTTTGCACTTCTATAAGTTCATTAGTACGAATAGCCACTTTAATTTCATCAGGGCTAATGCCTAAAATAGAGAGCTGGGACATCTTATACATAGTGGAAATTGGCATGCTCATGCACCCAGTCAACGACAAAGTCACACCTAATAAACATAAGATTAATGCTTTAAATTTCATATACTTCCTTGATAGCAACATTTCATTACTTTACGTAGGCTAATCAATCACTCAAAAGTTCACTTAAATTTAGATTGGTAAACTATTTTTCCAAAAAAATTCACTGACTTTGACTCATTGTTCCATTTCAACAAACTTGACACCGCTGGTCAAAACCTCCACTGCTAAATTAATTCACCGCTATCGGTGATTTTAGAAAACACTGGGAATGAATCCTTTATATTGACCGATATTGGTGATTAATAAGTTGTTCTCATACGATGGGTGTTAATGTAAATGCCCATAGATAAGAAAGGGGGGTTAGAAACAGAGGTTAAACCTCCATCTCGATGACTTTTTTAGGCGTAAAACTACTGCCTATTGCAGCAATAATAACCATACCAAATGCAGCACGCTAAAGGCTAATGTACGGTTTGAATTGTCACCATGGCAAGTCAAACCCAGCAGAAATTA
>NZ_JANQVQ010000180.1 GCF_030730205.1 Paraglaciecola sp. | reverse complement strand
CGGTATCGGCTAAACGAACGCGGTCGCCTGCTGTTGGGCCAAACATATGGGCATAGGAATATCGATCAATTTTTGCCATTTTGCTCCTCCAAACTCGCCATCACTTCACCGCGAAAACCGTAAATACTGCGATTACCACCAAGTTGCACTAACTCAATGGTTCGGGCTTGGCCGGGCTCAAAACGTACCGCAGTACCCGCGGTAATGTTTAATCGCCAACCTAAGGTGGCTGGTCGGGCAAAACTGAGGGCGGGGTTTACTTCATAAAAATGGTAGTGCGAGCCCACCTGAATAGGTCGGTCACCGGTGTTGGTGACTTGAATGCTCTGGGTAACCGCCCCTTCATTTAGGGTAATATCACCAGACGCGGGGAAAATTTCTCCGGGGATCATGTTTGCTCCTAAACTATAGGGTTGTGTACGGTGACCAACTTGGTCCCGTCGGGAAAGGTGGCTTCAACTTGCACATCTTCAATTAAGTCGCTAATGCCATCCATCACCTGCTCAGCGCTGAGTAAGGTACGGCCATAATCCATCAGCTCAGCTACCGTGCGGCCATCTCTGGCCCCTTCTAATATTTCAAGTGAGATATACGCGATGGCTTCAGGATAATTAAGTTTTAGCCCGCGCTTTAAACGCCGCTCAGCTAATAATCCGGCGGTAAATAACAGTAATTTATCTTTTTCTCTGGGTAATAATTCCACAGCCAACCTCTTTTTAGGTATACCAAATACGTGGTGTATTCTGGGTTTTGTTCAGTACAAACTGACGAGCAAAGCCCCACAATTGATGAAATGTATCGCGGCAGTGTTCACTGCTTTCGCCCAAATGACGGACCACCACCACACCTTGAATTTCTGTCACAGCAAACTGCTGCTCAAGTTGTTTATCACTTAAATACGTTCTGAGTTCGTCCACCAGTACAGCCAGTTGTTTAACTTCATTTGCCAAGTCACCGCTAAAAATAATGAAGTTACCCACCACATGGTGTCCGCCTAAGGCAATTTTTTGTTGATGCAATGAATCTAAGGCGGCTAAATGGATGCGGTCATGAAACAGCGGTTTGCCGTTGTGAAAAAGTGTGGTGACTTGTTGCAATTTGCCTTGTGTAAAAGACTGTTGAATATGGGGCAAACCCAAACACAGCACTTCCCAGCCCATGTAACAGCCTGAGTCTTTTACTTTAATTTCAACCTGATTAAGGGCATTAGCTTGGTTATACACCAAGGTTTCTAAAGGTAAATATTCCAGTGTGGCAGCGGCTTGAACATCAAATTGGCAATACTGGCTTTGTTTGTCAGCTTTATCACTGTGGCCTCTGGCGCGATAAAAACGGTTCGCACCCGGAGTAGTCAGTAAGGCTCGACTGCCTGCTTCAAGTTTTGCGCTGATACGCAACTCATCTCCCGATACAATGCCGGCTGGCGGGTGCAGTAAGTACACATGAGCACAGCCGTCTTGTTCAGGATAAAAAGCGCGTTGCACGCCAAGGGGTCCTTGGTGGCGGCAACGGCTCAAAACCGTTTTTTTGCCTCGTACTGCAAATTCCAAGTCTAAACTCGCCAGCCAACTAGGCGCAGCGACATCATCTAAACTTGTTAGCTTGTCTGGGATTTGCAAATCACCAAGCGCCATATCATCTAACATGGCTAAACCTGCAGATAACTTTCAATCAATTTATCGTCAAGCTTGACCATGGGGCCTGAGGCCACCACTTTGCCACGCTCCATCAGTTGAAAGTTTTCACCCACTGCACGTGCAAAGGGTAACTTTTGTTCCACCAGCACAATGGTCATATTTTTATCTTTGTTGAGTGCCAACAGCACGTCACGAATAAGTTGCACAATGTTGGGCTGGATCCCTTCATTGGGTTCATCCAAGATCAATACTTTAGGGTTAAGCACCAAAGCCCGAGCGATGGCGAGTTGCTGTTGTTGGCCACCCGACAAGTCTCCACCACGACGCGCCAGCATTTCTTTAAGCACAGGGAAGTAAGTAAACACTTCTTCGGGAATGCTTTTGTTTTTCTGACGAGAACAATTCAGACTGACTTTGAGATTTTCTTCTACCGTCAGTTGGCCAAATATATGCCGACCTTGCGGCACATAACCCACACCGATATTGGGCCGGCGTTCAATACTGCTGCGGCTGAGATCTTCTCCGTTAATATGAATGCTGCCACTGTAAGTTGGCAACATACCCATTAAACATTTTAACAAGGTGGTTTTACCCACCCCGTTGCGGCCCATAATGCAAGTGCGAGAGCCCTCCGGAATATGCATATCCACATCCCACAAAATCTGACTGCCGCCATAACGTTGGTTCAAACCATTGACTTTGATCATGCTGACTCCTCGCCGAGATAAACGCGCTTCACGTCGGGGTGACTTTGAATTTGTGCCATAGAGCCTTCGGCCAATACACTACCTTGATGCAAGACCGTGACAGTGCGGGCAATAGAACGCACAAAGTTCATGTCATGCTCCACCACCACCACCGAGTGTTCACCCGCCAGTGATGTTAATAATTCCGCGGTGCGTTCAGTTTCTTGCAAGGTCATGCCCGCCACTGGTTCATCAACCAATAACACCCGTGGTTTGGCGGCCAACAACATGCCAATTTCTAACCACTGTTTTTGTCCATGAGACAAATTGCCAGCGAGTCCATGACGTTGGTCGGTCAAGCCAATGATGGCCAAGATGCGGTCGATATCGTCTTTTTGCTCGCCATTTAGTGTGTGCCATAGAGAGCACCAAATACCTTTGTCCATTTTTAGACTCAGGTAGAGGTTTTCGTAAACACTTAAGGCTTCAAATACGGTGGGTTTCTGGAATTTTCGGCCAATGCCCGCTTGGGCAATTTCTGCTTCATTGAGTTTGAGTAAATCAATTTGCTGGCCAAAATTGATCTTGCCCGTATCGGGGCGGGTTTTACCGGTGATCACATCCATCATGGTGGTTTTACCGGCACCGTTTGCACCGATTAAACAACGAAGTTCACCATCGTTAATGTACAAATTGAGATCATTAAGGGCTTTAAAACCATCAAAACTGACACTGACATTTTCTAAATACAAGATCACACCATGGCGGGTGTCGGGCACCAAATTTTCAGTGGCAGTGACCGGAGAAGCTTGAGGTTTCATAGTGTCTTCTCCTTATTACTTGGCCAGCGTTGCAAGAAACTGGCTTTCACTTGCGGCCACAGCCCCACTAAGCCTTTTGGCAATAACAGGGTAACCAAAACAAACAAGCCACCTAAGGCAAATAACCACGCTTCAGGCATGATGGCGGTAAAGCGGGTTTTGGCGTAGCTAACCACCAAGGCGCCAACAATGGCACCGTATAAGGTACCGCGTCCACCAATGGCCACCCAAATCACCATCTCGATAGAATTGATCGGTGAGAACTCACCAGGATTAATGATGCCCACTTGCGGCACATACAAAGCACCCGCGATACCGGCTAATACGGCGGAAAAGGTAAACAACCATACTTTGTAACTGGCAGTGTTGTAGCCCACAAAGCGCGTGCGACTTTCGGCATCACGAATGGCCATCACCACCTTACCTGCTTTGGCATTTACAATGCGATGACAGATAAAATAAGCCAAACCCAAAAATAGGGTTGTGAGCACAAACAGGCTTAAGCGTGTGCCGCCGGACTGTAAAGAGAAACCGAGGATATCTTTAAAATCGGTTAAACCATTGTTACCACCAAAACCCATTTCGTTGCGGTAAAAAGCTAATAACAAGGCATAGGTCATGGCTTGAGTCATGATGGATAAATACACCCCACTGACTCGTGAACGAAACGCCATGGCACCAAACACATAAGCCAACAAGCCAGGGGCGAGCACCACCATGACTATCATCCACACAAAACTGTCGGAGCCCATCCAAAACCAAGGCAGGCTGTCCCAACTCAAAAACACCATAAAATCAGGTAGGTCAGGGTTACCGTATACCCCGCGGTCGCCAATTTGCCGCATCAGATACATGCCCATGGCATAACCACCTAAGGCGAAGAACGCCCCGTGGCCTAAACTTAGTATGCCGCAATAACCCCACACTAAATCCACCGACAAGGCCAATAAGGCATAACACAAGTATTTGCCCAACAAAGTCACGCTATAATCACTTACATGCCAAAATGAGTCAGGTGCAAAAAAGGTATTGGCAATCACCACGTATAGGGTCATCACAAATAACAAGCCGGTTACCCTTTGCAAGGGTGAGCTAAATTTTGAAATAGGATAATTCATTCAACAGCCCTGCCTTTTTGTGGAAACAAACCCATAGGGCGTTTTTGAATAAAAAACACTAAACCCACTAGTACAATAATGGTGGCCATTACCGGACCGGTCAGTGGCTCTAAAAACTTATTCAGGACACCTAAGGTCATGGCAGACACTAGCGTTCCCCATAAATTACCTACTCCGCCAAACACCACTACTAGGAAGGAATCAATAATGTAGGCCTGGCCTAAGTTGGGCCCAACGTTGGTGAGTTGACTCAGTACTACGCCTGCAATCCCGGCGATACCGGAGCCTAAACCAAAGGTGGCAGCATCGACCCAATTACTGCGAATACTCAGAGCACGGGCCATATCGCGGTTTTGTGCCACAGCGCGCACGTGCAAACCCAGCGCTGATTTCTTCAGAAAGATCAGCAACATAAAAAACACCACCAAGGAAAATACAATGATGTACAAGCGGTTAAAGGTGACTGAAAACACCGGGTTAATTTGCCACGAACCGCTCATCCACTCAGGGGCAATGACTTGACGATTAAGCGGTGAGAACACCGTTCTGACCAGTTGTTGTAAAATCAAACTCACCCCAAATGTGGCCAATAAGGTTTCAAGGGGTCTGCCTTTAAGAAACTGGATCACGCTGCGTTCAATGATGATGCCCACGGTGCCAGACACGATAAACGCAGCGGGCACCGCGATCAGTAAGGAATATTCGATGAGATTTGGGAACCACTGCTGGATCACATAAGTGGTGTAAGCGCCTAACATGATCATTTCACCGTGAGCCATGTTAATCACCCCCATTACCCCAAAAGTAATGGCTAAGCCGATAGCGGCAAGTAGCAATACTGACCCTAGACTCAACCCAAAAAAGATATTTTCGGCATAAGAGTAGAGATTGCGCTGATTATCGATGGAAGCCATAGTGTCTTTGATTTTGGCTAAAACTTCTGGTGCATAATTTTCGGTATCAAGACTTGCGGTAATTAACACCTGTCGCACGTCAGGCTCTAGGGTGGAATCCAATTGCTCAAGTGCTGCAAATTGCGACTCGGTGTCATCTTGAGTAAATTGTTTTAGCGCCGAAATGAGTGTGAGTACTTCAAGCACATCGCCGTCGCTTTCTTTGTCTAGTCTACTTTTTAGACGTTTGTCACTCATACGACTGACATCAGCTAACATCTCACGGGCGGCAGTGAGTCGAATATCGGGATCGGGATGATTTATGTTCAGTTGAGCTTGCAACTGGCCAATACCTTTGCGAATGCTGTTGTTGGTTTTGACTTTATTTAGCTGCTTTTTTTCAATGTCGGCAACCTTGTCACCACTGAGTACGTCAACAATCTGCGCGCTGCCGTCTGCTTGATCAACAACGTAAAAAACTTTTTTGTCGCTCTTAAGGAAATATACCTCACCGTCTGACAGATGTTTTAATAAGGCACTGATACGGGGATCATCTAATTCAGCAATACCCTCGAGCAAAGCCGGTAAGGTTTTAAAATCGGTTTGCGGCAGTTCACTCACTGCGCTCTCAAAATTCTCAAATTCAGCGGCCTTAAGTGGTGCACTTAGGCTAACACTAATAAGTGTCAGCTTAAGTAGCGCTTTAATAAGTGTCATCACCTTTGCACACCTCGTTTAAATAAATCAAAAAGGAGGAACCAATTAAGGTTCCTCAAGGGAGTTAGGGCCACATGAAGCCCCAATTACACACTACATTTTGCCAGCGCACTTCCCGGTAGAAACATCGTAATTACCGCACGACATGGGAGGCGTCCAATCAGACATCAGGTTTTTAGAGCTAGGTAAAAAGTCTGACCATGCATCACCACGCACGGTATCTGGGGTTTGCCATACCACTTCAACTTGACCGTCGTCTTGGATTTCGCCAATAAACACGGGTTTAGACAAGTGATGATTAGGATTCATGACCGCGGTACCGCCGGTTAAGTTAGGCACCGTTACGCCAATCAAAGCTTGCTCTACAGCATCAACATCGGTGGTACCGACTTTTTCAACGGCTTTGGCCCACATTTTGAAACCAATATAGGTGGCTTCCATGGGGTCATTAGTTACACGTTTGTCGTCTTTGATGTACTTTTTCCAACTGGCGATAAATTCAGAATTAGCTTCAGTTTCAATACTTTGGAAGTAGTTCCAGGCAGCTAAATGGCCGACCAATGGTTTGGTATCAAAGCCAGATAATTCTTCTTCGCCCACTGAAAACGCCACAACGGGAATGTCTTCAGCAGAAATACCTTGGTTACCTAGTTCTTTGTAAAATGGGATGTTGGCGTCGCCGTTAACGGTAGAGACCACAGCAGTCTTTTTGCCGGCTGAACCAAATTTTTTCACATCAGACACAATGCCTTGCCAATCAGAATGACCGAAAGGCGTATAGTTGATCATGATGTCTGCGTCTTTTACGCCCTTAGATTTTAAATAGGCTTCTAAGATTTTGTTGGTGGTACGCGGGTAAACATAGTCAGTACCGAGCAAGACCCAACGTGTTGCACCAATGTCATTCATCAAATAATCAACCGCGGGGATAGCTTGTTGGTTTGGCGCTGCGCCGGTGTAAAACACGTTTTTAGAAGATTCTTCCCCTTCGTATTGCACAGGGTAAAACATCAAGCCATTGAGCTCTTCAATTACCGGTAATACTGATTTACGTGACACTGAAGTCCAGCAACCAAAAATGACATCTACCTTATCTTTGGCTAATAGTTCGCGGGTTTTTTCGGCAAACAATGGCCAATTTGACGCAGGGTCAACCACTACCGCTTCAAGCTTTTTACCGAGTAAACCACCCATTTTATTCTGCTCTTCGATCATCATTAACACCGTATCTTTTAAGGTGGTTTCACTGATGGCCATGGTGCCTGATAAGGAGTGTAATACGCCGACTTTGATGGTGTCGGCAGCCAGTGCTAGCTGAGTGGTTAAGCTACTCGCGATCAACGAGCCAGCTACAATAAGTTTTCTGAGTTTCATGTTCTGTTTCCTATCATTTTAGTTAAGTTATAAAGCCACTTTATAAAGCGCGGTTAAAAAGTGACTAAGGCTTCAACAGCAAGGAAATTGGCGTCACTGTCGCTCACATCGTCGGTATCCATGCGGTATTCAAAGACCATTAATAAATTGTCAGTCACAGAAAAACTGGGTGAAATGGTGATACCGCTCATGTCTTCTATGGTGGTGCCAGTGCCGTCTTCTAATTCATAGGCGTGGTAACGCAGGGTTAAGCCAAAAGATTCAAAGGCGTAGTTAGCCATCAATAAGTAACCACTTGCATCGCTACCTGCAAAAGCGCTGTTTTCTGCGGTGTTATATTCTGCTGCCAATACAAGTGAATCTTGTGCGTAACTGGCCCACAGGTTGATCATCTTGGTGGTTTCATCGGTGCCATCCAGTTTGTCGGTCATATAAAAACCTTTAACTGTGATGGACTCGGTGGGCATAAAGGCAACCATGGCTTCAATACCCGGGTTTTCCGAATCACGGGCTTCACCCTCTAAATCACCTAAGCTATTAACCACTGATAAGGCAAAGGCGTAGCTATCGGTGCTGTATTTACCCGATATACCTTGTTGATAACCACCGTAAAAATATTTGGCGTAGCCAGTGCCTGAGTACTGAAACAAACCCGTGGGTTCTTCTGTTTCCCAGCCTGAATAACTTAAAAAGCGACCCGCTTTAATACTGAATTCTGTCGAGATGGCGTAGTTAATAAACGCCTGTTCAATATCCACTTCTTCGCCAGTGCCATTGTCTTGATATTCCAAATCAACTTGGGCGGTTAATTTGTCGCTAAACCCATATAAAAAATCGATTTCGAATTGGTCAAGACCTGCAGATTGGCTAGAATCGCCGCCGTCAGGGTCTGCATATGACCAAGACATATCAATAAAACCTGTGACACTGAGTTTGTCTGATAATTTAAAATCGTCGTTGGCATGGGCCAAAGAGACGCTTCCCAATGACAGCAGAACCAAAGACGCGACAGGGGTTAATCGTGTTAGTAATTTCATGTTGGTTTTCTCAGCAGTTAAGGTTTAAAAATGTCCGTTTAATTTGTTTAGGGTTATCTTTTTAGGGTGATAACTTGTAAACACGAGCCTAGTTACGACTGAGTCCAGTATGTCTTGCTTGGTCAATAGGGAACATTCGCAAAAGCGCGCAGAGAACTACGCAAATATACGCATAGGCGAGAGCGAAAGGTTTGTGTAGGATTCACCTGCGCGCTGTAAAAAGTAGAAAATGAAAATTAGATTGAACAGCCGTGCTGCGCTTATTCAAACCTGAGCAAGTAACTAGGGATAACAGCGAAAACCGTCATTCATGCATTCAAACAAAAAAATATTACCCACACGTAGAACCTACAACAAACTTGTGGCCAACGAAATGATGGAGGATTTTGCCTTACGCTTTACCGCCAAACGGGCAAGGCAATGGTCATTAAGTCGCATTACCAACACAGCATTGGGTACCGTATCGTTTTTGGTGCTGGAAGCTATTGGTGGCGCAATTCTCTTAAATTTTGGCTTTGAGAATTCAAGTTGGGCGATACTTGCGGTATTTTTGGTCATTTTTCTGACTGGCCTGCCCATCAGTTATTATGCCGCCAAGTTTGGGGTAGATATTGATTTACTCAGCCGTGGTGCGGGTTTTGGTTATATTGGCTCGACTATCGCTTCTCTCGTCTATGCCTCATTTACCTTTATCTTTTTTGCACTCGAAGCGGCCATTATGTCGATGGCCTTGCAAATCCTATTTGGCTGGCCCTTAGCCTTAGGTTACGTAGTCAGTGCTTTAGTGGTTTTGCCATTAGTTACCCACGGTATTGCCTATATCAGTCGATTTCAAGTTTGGACCCAACCTATCTGGGTTATTTTACAGCTCGCCCCACTGTATTTTGTGTTTAGTCATCCCAGCAGCAAAGTTGATAATTGGGTTGATTTTACCGGATTGGCGGGTGAGTCAGGCAAAGAATTCAATATTCTATTATTTGGTGGGGCATCGGCCGTACTGTTGTCTTTAGTGGCGCAAATTGGCGAGCAAGTCGATTTTTTACGTTTTTTACCTGAAAAACCACAAAAAAAGCAATGGCGTTGGTGGACTGCACTGATTATAGCTGGGCCTGGTTGGATAATAATTGGTGCGCTAAAGCTACTATTGGGCTCGTTTTTAGCTTACTTTGCTCTGTCTCAAGGGGTGTCAGCAGAATTGGCTGATGACCCTGCTCACATGTACAACCTCGCTTACAGCTTAGTCTTCGACAACCCTACCATCAGCGTTCTGTTTGCTTGTACATTTGTGATCTTATCGCAACTTAAAATTAACGTTGCCAACGCCTACGCGGGCTCGCTAGCGTGGTCTAACTTTTTTTCACGGGTCACCCATAATCACCCTGGCCGCGTGGTGTGGATGGTGTTTAACGTTGCCATCGCCTTGTTATTAATGGAGCTGGGCATTTATCAAACCATTGAAAGCATGTTGTCGGTTTATTCGGTTATCGTTTTGGCGTGGCTTAGCTCGGTGGTTGCCGATCTCATTATTAATAAACCCTTAGGGATCAGTCCTAAACACATTGAATTTAGACGCTCACACTTGTTTGATATTAATCCCGTTGGTGTTGGTTCGATGTTTATTGCTACTTTTGTGGGTTTTACCGCGCACTTTGGTTGGTATGGTGAAACTGCCAAAGCGCTGGGGTCGTTTATCGCCTGCGGCCTCCCCTTTATCACCGTGCCATTAATTGGCTATTTAACAGGGGGCAAATTCTATCTAGCCAATAACCGACAAATCACCATCACTACGTTAACCAAATGCCATATTTGCGAAAATGAATTTGACCAAGAAGACATGAGCTATTGCCCTGCTTATCAAAGCCCAATTTGCTCTTTATGTTGTTCGTTAGATGTTAGATGTGGTGATCAGTGTCGTAGCGAAGCCACCCTATCGAAACAATCACACCACTTTTTTAATCGATTTTTAACCACTAATTTACTGCGCATGATGACCACGCCGTTAATGCAGTTTATCGCCTTAACCTTAGGCATGAGCATACTAGGTGCTGGCATCTTATTTTTGATTTATTTGCAGGTGCCGCTGGACGACAAAGTGGTTAAAGACGTATTTAAAGTCACCTTAGTTAAAATATTCTTTTTATTGTTGATCATTATAGGTGTCGTCAGTTGGTTGTTTATTTTAGCGCGCAGTGGAAACCGTTTAGCCTTAAAAGAGTTGCGATCTCTGACAAAAACATTAGCCAAAGAAGTTGACGCTCACGAAGTGACGTCGATGGCCTTGCAAGATGCAAAAGTGGTGGCCGAATCGGCCAATGAAGCTAAAAGTCGTTACCTTGCAGGACTCAGTCACGAATTACGCACGCCACTCAACGTATTATTAGGTTATGCACAATTGCTGACACAAGATGAAGCCTTGCCCACAAAACAGCGGGATATTATCAGCATAGTTAAACGCAATGGTGAGCATTTAGCTGACTTAATTGAAGGTTTATTAGAAATTTCGAAAATTGAGGCGGGTCGAGTCACACTGCACCGTGATGAGTTTAACCTTAAGATTATTTTGCAACAGATAGTCGACATGTTTCAGATGATCGCACGGCAAAAAGGCATTGCCTTTCATTATCTGCCTAGCGCTAATATTCCCGACATTGTCGCCTGTGATAAACAGCGTTTTAGGCAAATTTTGATTAATCTAGTGTCTAATGCCATTAAATACACCGAAAAGGGTTCGGTGACTTTGCAAGTGAGCTATCGCAATCAAGTGGCCACGTTTAGCATTATTGATACGGGCATTGGTATTGCACCAGAAGATCAAGAAGCCATTTTTAAACCCTTCGAGCAGATCAGAACTTCTCATACTCAAGCCATAGGAGGCACCGGCTTAGGTTTGACTATTTCCCGTGCACTCACTGAATTAATGGGCGGTGAAATCACCTTAAAAAGCACAGCAGGGCAAGGATCAACTTTTAATCTGCGCCTGATGTTGGTTTCTTTGGATAGGCAAAAACAAGCCACAGAATTTACCCCCGCTAAAACCAATGGCTACCTTGGTGAACGCAAAAAAATCTTGATTGTGGACGATGAAATCAATCAACGTTTATTGATGGCGGATTTACTCAGTCCGCTAGGTTTTGACGTGTATTTGGCCCAAGACGCTAAATCTGGGTTTATTGAAATGACAGAGCAAAAAATTGATCTACTAATTCTGGATGTGCGCATGCCGGAAGTTGATGGCTGGGAAATGGTTAAAAAAGTACGAGAACAGGGCTACGCAATGCCGGTTTTGATGGTTTCAGCTAATGCCCGTGACGCGGATTACAGTATGGCCGCTGACGGTTATCACAACGCTTATATCGCTAAACCCATTAATATTGATACCATGACGAATACCATTGGAAGATTACTCAATATTGATTGGAACTATTTTGTACAGCCAAGTCAATCGCAAGAAACCTCATCAAAACCGACGCTGATTACCAAACCAAGCGCATCTAAAAAACAGTATCGTGAACTCATTGCTTTAGCAGAAATTGGCTATTTGTCTGGTTTTAAAGATAAATTAGCACAATTTGAGCAGTCGTTTGCCTTTCCACCCGAGGTTGCACAGCAGATTAAAGACGCGGTTGAGTCGTGTAATTTCCCTAAAATAATCGAGTACTTAGAGGTGCTATGTCATGCAAAATGAAAGCAGCAATGTGGTACTTGTAGTAGATGATTCGCCTGAATCTTTAGGTATGCTGAACGCTGCTTTAAATATCCATGGCTACACTGCATTGGTAGCCTTAAATGGCATTCAAGCCTTGGCGATTGCTGAAAAAATCAAACCTGATGTAGTACTATTGGACGCTGTTATGCCAAAAATGGATGGCTTTGAAACTTGTCGGCAATTAAAGCAACTACTACCCCATACCCCCATTATATTCATGACCGGTTTGACAGATGTTGAAGATATCGTAAAAGGCTTTGAAGCGGGTGGTATCGATTATGTGACTAAACCTATTGCGCCAGATGAAGTCATTGCCCGTATTAAAACCCATATTCAAACTGCGCACTTAGCCCTGAGCGCACAAGATGCCTTAGATCATGCTGGCAACAATGTTTTTTGTGTCAATGCTGAAGGACGTTTATCTTGGGCTACACCCAAGGTTCATCAGATCATTGAAAGCCTTGCCGCTGGTGACATGAGCCCATGGGCAACCATCGCCAAAATCATTAAAAACTGGCTAGGTGGTGATACTAGTCAAAAACTAAAGATTGACTGTTTTACTCAACCCTTCCACGTGGCATACGAGCGGCAACAAAATGAAAAACATTTGCTGTGCATTATGCAGCCCAAAATTGATAAAAAACCCACTCATTTGCAACAGAACCTGCCTATTACTAAACGGGAGTCAGAGGTTTTATATTGGGTAAGTTATGGCAAAACAAGTTGGGAAATTTCACAGATTTTAAGCATGAGTCCACGCACCGTAAACAAACATCTAGAGCAAATCTTCAAAAAATTAGGCGTAGATAACCGTACCTCTGCTGCGGCTATTTCCTTGCGAATTTTAGGGGTATAAGCCAGAGAGATAAGCACTGCGTGTGAATAATGTTCGCGGCTAAAGCCGCTCCTACAAAGTGCGAAGGTTCCGTTTTTTGTAGGCGTTGCTTTAGCTACGAAAGTGGCTAGTGGCTAATCTGATTGTCCAGCCATTGCCTAATCAAACGCGATTTAGCGATACCGGTGTTTGCAGATAACGTATCAAGCTGAGCAATAGCCACTTTACCTAAGGTAAAAGTGGCGCGTTTCAGAGGTTCACCGGTGCCTCTATATTGCTCTGATGAAGGCAATGTTTTCAGACCGTAAGCATAAAACTCCGCACCTTGAATAAATTCATCCACTGTTACCGGCTTTAATTCAGCCGACGGCGCGGATTTTTTCAAACTGCTCAGAGACATCTTGCTGTCCTTT
>NZ_JANQVQ010000179.1 GCF_030730205.1 Paraglaciecola sp. | reverse complement strand
TTTTAAAAACGCCACTTATTCACTTATAGTAAACGAACAAGTACAACTAAAATCTGAACATCAAGAATGGAAACAGCGCACACCACTGGCCTTATCGAATTTGGCAAAACAAGCGGGACAGACATACATCTTAACAAAAGATTTAGCAAAAAATGTACCGAGCAGCCCAGAACAAATTAATTCGAGTATCAATCAAAATTTAATTGTTCAAATCGACGTGAAGGCAATGGAGCGTTATTCTCGTGGTGCCAATCGTATTTATAGAAATACTTCTGAATATTCTAGAAGTGGTTCCAATTATAATAGAGGTGCCGTTGCTAAGGGTACTGGACTTAGCCCATCAAAAGATGACGTTGGAGGAGCAACGCCAAGAAAAGTAACGATTGCTATGCCAAGTGCTTTTGGTACTAAACAATACTTACGAGGTGAATTCGAAATCACCCTTCTTGACCCAAAAACACAGCGGGTATTGGGCCATGCAATATCAGTGACAGCTGTAACCCCGAGTCATAGTGCTTACAAAAAATTAGCAGAGCAAATTAACGCACAAAAACAAGACGTATCGGAGGAGGATATATTACTGCTCGCTTTGTTCGAAAAAGTTAAAGCCCAATTACATAACGAGTTAATGCTCGTTAAAAAAGGAAAGGTGTCCATCAACCCCATTCAATTAACGACAGAACAAATGAGGAGTCTTACTGAAGCGCCCTTGATAAGCCAACACAATAGGGCAGACATCAACGTCACTAACCTCGCCTATTAGTCAGTGAGAGTGTCAGTAGTAATGATGAACATTATTACTGACACAACGCTTCTTTCCCGCTCTATTTGTTCGCGTGGCCATTCACTGCACCGCATTACCTATTGCTGGGGACATACACCGCTGATTTTTGCGGGGGGAGCGGGAGCACCTAACGCCATTGGTTTAGTGTTTGTTTGTGGTATGGCGATTGGTACGATTTTTACGCTTTAAACCTGCGGGGTCAGGTTCGCTGAAACGTTTCTTTTGTCACCAAGTATACCGTTCAACCTGATAAGCTATTTGGTCCGCTTTGGGTCGATAGCCGACCTATATTCAAATTTTCAGACAATTCGCTGTATGACCAGTTTTGGCACAAACTCGACCAAAAGCCGCTTAATCTAGTTGCGCGAGAGTGCACTGAAAGTGACTTACCCCTTAGCCCTTGTTGGTGATCCTATTTGTTCTATCTTTGTACTTTAACGATGCGCTGCGGGGCTAATTGTTGCTTGTCCACTGTACGTTGCAGTCTTCTTTGATTGCAGCCTTTAATAAATCGATTAAAGGTAAAGCACGGTGTGAAAGGCTGACAAAAGACGTCTCTTCGTTTTCGTCTTCAGGTTTTTCTGATTCGGATTGTTGCTCTGTTGCTCCTAGTGCTGCTTCTAGATTTGCCAGCGCTGCTGGGACATCTTTTGCTAGTATGGCACTAGGAACGGTACCGCTATGTCCCATCATTTTTAGCAATTGTACGGCTATATCGCCAAACATAGTGATGTTGGCACTAACCTGACTCGAAAAAATGACTAACATGATGATTTAACTCCTAAGGCTTACTCAATAAATGTAAGTCGAGTGTACGCTTAATCAAAACCTTTTACTGCAGCTACCTCGCTGATTTTTACTGACTGCGGAAAAGAGAACGTTTTATACAATGAAAATAGAAAATCTGCCTTTGCTGAAGGGGTTCATTTAACAAGGCAATGTTTGCACATTACACTATTTCAATCGGCTAATTCTAGCAAACCAGCAGGCAGTCGATATTTTCGATATTTTAATGGTTTGCTCTAGAAGCGATTGCACGAAGTCTTAGTGACTACTCACAAACTGAAAGATAGCTAGCTTGGTAGGCAGGCACTTTTGAAGCACATATTAACTAGATTCGATTTGTTTCTTCTTGTCTAAGCGTTAAAACTTCAAAGCCTGTTTGTGTTACCAAAATGGTATGTTCCCACTGCGAAGAGAGTTTTTTATCAGCAGTGATTACCGTCCAATTATCCTTTTTGGTTTTTGTTTTTGCCTTACCTTGGTTGATCATTGGCTCAATGGTAAATGTCATTCCTTCTTGCAAACAAAGCCCAGTGCCAGGCTTACCAAAATGCAGTATCTGTGGCTCTTCATGCATTTCTCGACCTATTCCATGTCCACAAAATTCTTTGACGACTGAGTAGCCGTTGTTCTCTGCTATTTTCTGTATTGCTGCGCCAATATCACCCAATGTTGCGCCAGGTCTTACTTTTTTGATACCCGCCCACATGGCTTCGTAAGTCGTTTTTACAAGACGTTTTGCCAGCGGATTAACATCGCTCATTAGATACATTTTACTTGAGTCTGCGATAAATCCATTCTTCTCAAGCGTGATGTCCAAATTGATGATATCTCGTGATTTTAATATGGCGGTGTTCCGTGGAACGCCATGACATACAACTTCGTTGACAGATGAATTAAGCGCATATTGATAACCATATTGCCCTACACTTGCTGGTCTTGCATGTAATTTATTGCGAATAAAGCTGTCGACTTGGTTGTTGATTTCTAAGGTCGAAATACCTTCTTTCACAAAGTCGTCTAACATGTGAAACACTTCTGCTAACAATCGGCCTGACTCACGCATTAGCGCAATTTCTTTTGGTGTTTTGATATTTACCTGCATGCTATTTCACGACTTTTAGTACTTTATCAACGTTGGCATTTGCCAGTTCGTTCACAATAAGTTCTGAAAAAGTTAGGGTAGGATTAAGCTCAGCTAAACGGCCCATTTTTATCCAAAACTCAGCCTGAGCATTAATTGACCGCGACATAACATGACAGTTTTTGCGTAATTCGTCGTGAATTTCGTCGGATATTTTGATGATTCCCATACTATATAACCTATATATGATTTATATATTAACCGTATAGTATTTGCTTTTAATTTACAATCATTTAATACGGCTATATAAGGGAATGCAGCGCTGTTTCTACCTAGC
>NZ_JANQVQ010000178.1 GCF_030730205.1 Paraglaciecola sp. | reverse complement strand
TATACTAAAACAAAGTTTTACGGATTTTGAGTTAATTCTAATTAATGATGGTTCCACAGATAACTCTGAAAGCATCATTCTACAGTTCTGTAATGCAGACGAGCGTATTAGGTATATTTCCCGAGAAAACAGGGGGCTTATCGCTAGTTTGAATGAAGGTATTTCACTTAGCCGTGGTAATTTTATCGCCCGGATGGACGCTGATGATATAGCTGAATCAACGCGATTTGAATCCCAATATAATTTTTTGCAGCGCCACATAAAAGTTGCAGCCTTAGGCACAGCATATCAATTAATAGATCATAGTGGACGTGTTATAGGCTCTCGCAAGCCACCTCGTTATAATTGGTTGATTAAACCACTTTTTTTATTTGGTTCTCCGTTTGCTCATCCCTCTATGATGTTGAATAGGCGCATAATTGGTGACGAGCTTTGGTATGACGAACGTTACAAACACGCAGAAGACTACGAACTTTGGTTAAGGTTATCAAAGAAGTTCAAACTCGCCAATTTAGCGCAACCGTTGTTAAAGTATCGAGTACTGTCGACTAGTATTTCCAGAAAATTTGCACATGAACAACAACAATCTGTTGCAAGAGCGTTAGCAACACATTTGTGCTTAGAACCGAATGAGAAGACAATAACGCAGGCTAAAATATTAACAACACACTCAGAACAATCGATGCATGCATTACTATCTGCGTTCATACACATATTGCGTTGTAATAAGCACAGCGTTAACCCGATTATTGCATTTTGCTACTTAATTTATTTTACACTTACCTGATTTTTTGACTCATTGAATTTTATGAAAATTATTTATTTACATCAATACTTTACGACTCCGGATATGAGTGGTGGTACGCGTTCATATGAAATGGCAAAGCGGTTAGTTAACGCTGGTCATGAAGTGCATATTATTACTAGTTGGCGCGAACCGACAGATCACACATCGTGGTTTTATCAGAATATAGATGGAATTAATATTCATTGGTTGCCAGTAATTTACTCAAATAAAATGAGTTTTAATCGTAGAATTAAAGCTTTTTTTCACTATGCCGTTAAAGCTGCTGCAAAAGCAGTAGCAATTCAAGGTGATGTTGTTTTCGCTACGAGCACACCGCTAACAATCGCATTGCCTGGCGTTTATGCTTCAAAGAGGTTAAACGTGCCTATGATATTTGAAGTGCGGGATTTATGGCCGGAGTTACCTATAGCTGTAGGCGCTATTAGGAATCCTGCCGTTAAATGGCTGGCAAAAATGTTGGAACGTTTTGCTTATAAACATTCCGCACATATCATTGCATTATCTCCAGGTATGGCCGAGGGTATAGTCAATACTGGTGTTTCTTCATCTAATGTAACGGTGATCCCTAACAGTGCAGATTTAGAGTTGTTTGACCCCGCGACGAGTAATGCCCACATGTTTCGAAACGCACATGCAGAGCTTGGCGAATCACCTATCGTATTATATGCCGGTACTTTAGGATTAATTAATGGTGTGAGCTACCTTGCAGATTTAGCAAAAGAATGTCTTTTGCTGAAGTCAGATGTTAAGTTCGTTGTTATTGGTGATGGTATGGAATGGAGTCAGATAAAACAGTATGCCGGCGACTTAGGCGTGCTTGATCATAATTTTTTTATGTACCCACCAATGCCTAAAAAGCAGCTCGTTAATGCATTTAAAGCGGCGTCGATATCAACGTCTCTTTTTGTAGATTTAGTTCAGATGCAGGCTAATTCAGCAAATAAATTTTTTGATGCTTTGTCCTCGGGCACTCCGGTCGCAGTG
This sequence comes from Paraglaciecola sp., assembly GCF_030730205.1. Lineage (GTDB taxonomy): Bacteria > Pseudomonadota > Gammaproteobacteria > Enterobacterales > Alteromonadaceae > Paraglaciecola. The sequence continues at coordinate 1,201 of NZ_JANQVQ010000178.1, read as the reverse complement.
AATTATGGCGGTTGGCAGGCGGCTCTTTTGAAAGAAAATGTTGCAGGCTTTCAGCTAACTCGCGATACGAAGCAAGCTGCAGAGTTAATTGTGAGCCAGTTGAAAAACGAAGATCATTTAAAATTGATGGGAGACAACGCTCTGAATCTAGCACAGCAACGGTTTTCAAGAGATAAGCTAGCTAAAGAATTTGAGAATGTCTTTTGTTCTGTCATTAAGCAAGGAGGTAAGTATTGAAACGCCTTTTTGATTTTTTGGTCGCTTTTAGTGCTTTGCTAACGTTGCTACCGTTACTTATATTAGTAGCGATATTGGTGTATCTGTATTTAGGCGGTCCTGTTATTTTCAGCCAGACTCGCCCAGGTCTTCACGCAAAACCATTTCGAATGTATAAGTTCCGCACGATGCGTGATTTAAGAGATACTAACGGATGTTTACTTGATGATGAACAGCGCATCACGGCGTTTGGTCGGTTTTTACGTTCAACAAGCCTGGATGAATTACCCGAGCTTTGGAATGTGTTAATAGGGGATATGAGTTTAGTTGGCCCCAGGCCGCTGCTTATGGAGTATTTGCCGTTGTACAATGAGGTGCAGGCAACTCGGCATGAGGCGAAGCCCGGTATTACTGGTTGGGCACAAATTAATGGTCGAAATGCGGTTAGCTGGGAACAGAAGTTTAGTCTGGATTGCTGGTATGTTAAAAATCAGTCGTTAAAGTTAGATCTGCTTATTTTGTTAAAAACTGTTCAGAAGGTCATTAAAAGAGAAGGCATTACAGCTAAAGATAGCGTGACAGTAGATAAGTTTAAAGGAAATCTCAAATGAACATTCTGGCGATATTAGGGGCAAGTGGTCACGGGCGAGTGGTTGCTGATGCTGCGCGTTTGTCAGAACAATGGGCCGAAATTATATTTTATGATGATGCATTTCCTCATTTACAAGTAAGCGGTGGCATACCTGTTGTAGGCAATAGTTCAGCGCTACTTCAAAGACATGACTGTGATGTAGTTGTTGCTATTGGCAATAATACTATTCGTTTGAACCGCTTGATGGAATTACGCGACGCCGGCTTGTCACTAGCGGTAGTAAAACATCCTGCGTCTGTCGTTGCGGGTGACGTTGTTCTGGGTGCTGGTACAGTCGTTTTAGCTAATTCTGTGATAAATGTAGCTTTGTTTTGTTTTTGGTCCGTTTCTGTA
>NZ_JANQVQ010000177.1:7802-13306 GCF_030730205.1 Paraglaciecola sp. | reverse complement strand
CGTTCAGTTTCTCAGTCGTTCCAGTTTGGCCTGAAAGTCGGAGTTGGCCGATAAGTCAACCTGCGCAACATTTAAAATTTAGTAAAAACAATGAGTTAGTAAACACACAAATATACACTGTCACAGTTTTTGTCACAACTAGAATTAGGGAAAATTGTAACTGGGTTTATGTTTTTAGTTAGCAAAATTGCTTTTTTCACATTGTGTAAACTTAACTCAAGTTAATATCAAGTGAAGCTCTTTATTTACATTGACACAACACTTAACGAAAGGGCGCTAATTATCAGAAGACGGTCAGGATTTTTTACAGTGTGTCGGGTTAAAAGCGAAAAACGGTCATTGGAGATATTAGGATTTTGATTGATATATTACTCTAAACCAGACATTCAACTTTAAATTTCCATTCAAATCGCTGTTTTATGCGGCTTAAATCGGCATTGACCTAAGTCGCCAGACCATGGCGGACTGGATGATAAAATCCCAGCTAGCCTTGCAAATACTCTATGAGCGACTGCGAGAGATACTGCTGCAACAAGCCGTGATTCAGGCAGACGAGACGACGTTAAATGTACTTAAAGAAGAAAAAACCACCTGCTATATGTGGCTGTATTGCTGTGGCACAGATTCACCCAACAACAAGGTACTGGATGCAGAGGACTTATCCATGCCCAATATTGTACTGTACGATTATCAAGCCAGTCGCAGTGGACAATGTGCGGTTGACTTCCTAGCGGGCTATTCAGGGTATTTACAGGTGGATGGTTATCAGGGCTATGCCAAAACCCCGGCGACGCTGGTTGCCTGCATGGCCCATATGCGCAGAAAGTTCGTTGAAGCGCAAACCGCACAAGCGAAAGGTAAAACCGGCAAAGCCAACTGGGCACTCAATCATATTCAAAAGCTATACCGGATTGAAACCAGAATAAGAGACCTGTCAGCGCCAGAAAAATACCGCATCCGCCAACAAGAGGCCTTGCCTCTGCTGGTAGCATTGAAAGACTGGCTGGATAAATCCGTTGACAACATCCCCCAGCAAACCACATTGGGTAAGGCCATCGGATATACCCTACGTCAGTGGCCTAAGCTCATTCGCTATCTTGACGATGGCAAGCTCAGCATCGGTAGAGTCGGAATGTGGCGCAGTAGTCTAAAGACCCTGTTTCCACACCCCGCTCATCAAACCGGACGTGCGCTACTAACGCATCCGGCTTTCGTCTAAAATTATGCCTTCGCGCTCGACAATTCTGCACGATTTCGAGGTAATTTGATCAGCCCAAGTTCATTATGCAAATAGGCATCTGAATATAACCGCCATCCAGACTTACCTTTTTGCTTGTGTTTCTTAGTTAACCAACGCCTTAATCGTCGCCCTGTATACTCTTCGATAAAGTTATAACTGCCAAGCACCGGACCTTGGTTGAAGTAGTTTGCCCATCCACCTATCAATTGATTAAGGCGGTTAACGCGGTTTTCTACCATGTCCCAAGTGCGGTTAATAGCTGTTTCCTCATGGATTTTGCTACGCAAGGATTTCAGTGCCTTCTTTGAAGGTTTTGTTCCAAGGTAGACTCGTCCATCCTTTGCATATTGCTTACAAAAGGTGTAACCCAAGAAATCGAACGATTCTTGTGGTACATGAGCAAGATGCGTTTTGTCGGTGTTAACGGTCAAACCTAACTTACTCATAAGATGATGCATTGCCGTCATGGCGAGCTCGCCCTTTCCTCTACTGCAACAAATCACAAAGTCATCTGCATAGTTGACTATTTGTGCATTGAATTTCGCTTGAAATCCAAATTTCTCCCACGCCAATACAAATCGCTTGAAGTAAATATTCGCCAATAATGGCGATATGACCCCACCTTGCGGTGTACCTCGATGCGTTCGTTTTGCCGTGGTGCTGACTTTTGTTTGACCATCGACTCTCTCCATCACTGGCGTTTCCAACCAGTGCTTTAAGAGCGACAGTAATCGACCATCCGATATCCGTCTCGCCACACTTCTTATTAATGGGCTGTGCGGTATGGTATTGAAATAGTCTTTTAGATCAGCGTCAACTATGTCTGTGCGCCGATGCTGCGTCGCATGATAATAAATACGCCGTATTGCCATCTTGGCGTCAATCTTGGGTCTAAAGCCATATTGGCAAGGCCGAAAATCAGCTTCAAAGATCGGCAATATAACGATATTCACCGCCATTTGTACAACTCGGTCGCGTATACAAGGAATCCCCAAAGGGCGTTTTCCACCGCTTGCTTTTGGGATCCAGACTCGCTTGAGGGGCTTTGAGCGATAGTTGCCGCTTTTTAGCTCCTCTTGCAATGAGCTTAACCACGCCTCTACACCTAGTTCTTCGATATCAACAAAACTCTGACCATCAACACCCACACTACCGCGATTTGCACGACAGCGTCGATACGCTTCGGTCATCACGTCAGTTCTGTGAACTTTGTCCCATAGGCTGTAAAAACGAAAGTCAGGCTCTGCCTTAGCTTTCGCATATAGTGCTCGCTGTAACTTCCGAACAGAATTAATTGGGGTTGGTAGACTTTTCGTCAATCCCCTTGTTCTTGTCACGTTATAACACTCCTCTTAAACCAGGGTCACTTTCCTCCTTCGGCATTACCCAAATTCATCGGTACTACTGACCCATCCGCCACCTATTGCCACCCAAAATCATCCTTCACAGGTATTTGGTTTTCGTCCTATCTGCAACAATAGGCTTCCCCTGTTCCGTTTATGTCCTGCTCTGTACGTGCTGTCACCACTACCCCGATGGCATTGCAGTATTCATATGTTACTCAATCCTACTGCAATATCAGTTTTCCCCGTTATTATGGCGGGTCAACTACCATATTAGCTCTGACGAGGCCTGCTTAGTGTTCGCTACGCGCTACGGCCCGCACAGTCTCTGACTACCTAAAAGTAGCCTTTTCTTTGAATACTTTCGCCTATTCGTTGCCTCCTAAACGACTCCAAAGTGATTCCGGTTGGAGTAACAGTTAACCGGGTGGAATTTCCATCCACTGAACATAAACGCCTTGTCAGGGCGTACACAACAACCGCGCAGAAAGAGCCATCAAACCCTTCGTTATTGGCAGAAAAAACTGGCTGTTTAGCAACACCGCTAACGGTGCTAAAGCCAGCGCCACCCTCTACAGCATCATCGAAACAGCCAAAACCAACGGCATCATGCCTTTCGACTACCTGATGTATTTGCTAGAGCAACTCAGCCAACCCGACTACGAAATAGACCAACTGCTACCATGGGCATTTGCTAAACGATAAGTGGGATCGCCGGACGCTTACCTAAGACCTTACTTAAATAGGCGTTAAATGTATTCTGAACAAGGTGTGATAAGACCTTTGGCTCTTATATAAAAGTATTGCATCACTGTAGTTCAATCACGGCTACGTCATCAGCATGTAACCGTTATTTACTGGAGACTTGCACTAAAAAACGACTCGCTTACCGACAAAAAGACTGCCATTAAACCTGCTTGCATTGCGACGTTTGCGCTGTTCATTAATCAACGAGTTAAACTCTTCCATTGACTTAATAAACTTAGGGTTATTAGAAATAATATCCATTTCATCATCGACATCACCGATATGGTAAACCATCGCTTTTTCAGCGGCGATGGTATCTCTGCCTATAATAGCTTCGACAATTTTAGAATACTCATCAACTACCGTACTACTGCGGGCTATACCCATCTTGGCCTGTAAGTGCCTAACCCTATCCATTTCCGCCTTTGAGCTATCGAGTAAGAGCCATGCACCCAAAATACCGGCGTATTCAAATAATGTGCGATGAAATAAGGCATCAATTTCAAAAGAGGCAGGATTACCAAGGGCATTCTTATTGCTTGTTTTATTATTAATTGCCTGCTGTTGTTCGGTGATTATCCCTTTTAACTTTACCTGTTCAGATAAACTGATGCCTTTATCAGCCAGGCGTTTAACACAGCCACTTTCTAAACTTACCCGAATAAAACAGGCTTCTAAATACCGCTCTAAACTAATAGCAGTAACATAACTGCCACTTTTAGGCACTATGGTAACAAGTCGATCATTGGCTAAACGTATTAAGGCTTCTCTTACTGGGGTTTTGCTGATTTCAAAAATAGCCGCGATTTCTTTTTCGACTAAAGCCATTTCAGGAGGTAGGGAAAGGTTGATAATATTTTCCCGTAAAACTAAGTATATTTGGTCGACTAAACTCCCTTCTTTTTTAATGCCAGAAGCGATGATTCTATCGATACTTTTAACTTCAAAATTAACTGTATTCATTAAATAGTTAATAGCCTCTTAGTCTAAAAACGCCACATCTTATATCTTTATAAGTGTAGGCATGCAAGTGAAAGCAATGTTTACCTTAAGCAAGACAAAATACAATTATGAATTAAATTGTCTTTTTTGCCTTTAATTAAAACATTGAATAATAATAAATTTCTAAGCTAGAAATATCATCCAAAATAGCTCTTGGTTGGCACAATTTACAATAATTACCACAGCATTTAATTGGTTCTAATTTAATAGTTGAAGAACTAATTAAAGCTAATTCATGCCCTTAGAAAACTGCTGGGTGGGATAAAGATAAAACTTAGTTTTATCGAAAGTTAATTCTCTACATTTATTTCATTAGCAAATTGCATTTTTTGTTAAAAGCATGTTGCCATCCTAAGGCAAATAGATTACAAATGCATCTAATATATAAAAACGCAAACTAATATATTAGATTTGCAGTGATGATATAACACTGGAAATTGATATGTCGCCTGTACCTGTGCAACCAGAGTTACAGGAAATACATAAACAGAGGGGACACAAATGAAACTGAATAAAATTACTTCAATATTAAACACACATAAAAATACCAAGTGTAATACCAAAATACTTGGTGCCACGTTAACCGCAATCTTAGCCATGCCTGCTTTCGCACAAGAAACTCAGGATCCCGCTGCTGCTGATGTTGAAGTCATTCAAGTGCAAGGTATCGCCGGCAGCTTAGCGGAGTCAGCTCGACTAAAGCGTTTTGACACTCGTATTGTCGACGCCATCGTGGCTGAAGATATTGGTAAACTGCCTGATAACAACATTGCAGAAGCATTGCAACGTATTACCGGGGTATCAATTAGTACTGATTTTGGGGTGGGTGAGTCCGTTACTATCCGTGGTATCTCCCAAAACCGAGTTGAGCTAAACGGACGCTCTACTTCAGGCAGTGGCCGTGGTGGTATTAGTTTAGAAGACTTCCCATCCAGTTTCTTAAAAACAGTTGAAGTTGTTAAGTCTCCAACACCTGAAATGATTGAAGGTGCCTTAGGCGGCACGATTAATATGACCACTGTTCGCCCTTTAGAGTTGGATGAACCGCTAGTTGCAATAACGTTAGACGGGGAATATGCGGACAAAACAAAACATTGGGCGCCTAATTTCAATGTGGCTGCAGGTAATAATTGGGATTTGGGTGATGCAGGTACCTTTGGTGCATCAATAGT
>NZ_JANQVQ010000177.1:6383-7702 GCF_030730205.1 Paraglaciecola sp. | reverse complement strand
GATAACGCTTATGGTGATGCTCAAGGCCAGTTACACAACTTTGGCTCAGGTAGTGTTTTTGTTCAGCCTAAAACTTGGTCTGATTTTACGACTAATGAATCATTTTCACACGCCCTTGGTGGGGAATTCCAATTAACTGACCAGTTAAAAGTATCTGGTGAGGTTTCATACGCAAAATCAGCTGCAAAGCGTAGAAATTCTGAATTTAATTTACGTCCTATTTCCCGTGAGCAATATGATGCAAATGGCACTATTACCGAGCATTTATTTACCATCACAATGACCCAAGATGGTAACGCTGTACCTGGTCTGGCATTTTCTGATGAAGATGCGCTGTTAGATCCAGATAATTTAGCGATTCGTCAATTTACTCACCAAAGATACACTGAGGACAATGAAGAAACAGCCATCCGTTTTGACGTTGAGTACACTGAGCCATTTGGTTTGGATTTTATTAGATCAGTCAAGGCTGGTGTACGCACTACTGATAGCCAATACGAGTTAGATAGATACGATCTGAGAAATAATGGCAGTGAACTTAAAGACCTGCAAAAAAATGTTTCTTATGATGGTGTTGTCACTCCAATATGGATAGGTGATTTTAATGCCGCCTATGGCGGGTTCAAAGAAATTAACCATGCCAACTCATTTGATCAAAGCGGCATTTCTGGCAATAACGCATTAACTCATTACTTTGTTTATGATGGGGCGCTGTTAGCCTATGACATCAATGGCACTTACGACAGAGTCAAACAAATGCTGGCTGGTAGTAGTCACGAGTTAACCGGTACCCTTGATGATAATATGGTTCGCACCACAGGTTCGTACGCAAAAATAGAAGAAAAAACCCAAGCCTTATACACCCAATTTAATTTGGATTTCGACCGATTAAGTGCCGTTGTTGGTGCGCGTTATGTTTCTACTGATTTAACCTCTAGTACTTACACTGAAACCGGCAAGAATGATTACTCAGACTTCTTACCAAGCATCAATGCCACCTATACTTTAACGGATGAAACGCTTTTACGCTTTGCTGCAGCAAAAGTGTTACGCCGTGCTGAATTTGGTGAATTGAGCCCAGCACTGAGCATTGATAATTCGCTAGTAACAGGCACTCAAGGCTCTTACCAATTAGACCCATATCGCGTTACGCAATACGACTTGTCAGCAGAGCACTATTTTGGTGAAGGTGGACTGATATCTGCCGCGGTATTCTATAAAGACGTTGAGTCATTCACGGTCAGTAATAGTTCTTGTGTCGCTAACTCCAACACGGTTGCAGGGCAGAACGTAACTGAATACGTCAACGTTTGTCTGCT
>NZ_JANQVQ010000177.1:0-6283 GCF_030730205.1 Paraglaciecola sp. | reverse complement strand
ATCCGTCAAACGACAGAGTTAGGCAGTATCTGGCAATATAGTGAAGCTGACCGTCGAATGACTGTTGGGGTGCGCGCTAAGTTCTAAAAAAATTAAAATAAAGCCTATTAAGTTAATAGGCTTTTCTTTTTTTATAAAAATTATCGTCATTGCTAGAGAGACAATAGATCTCTGTAGAGTATGAGCAATGATTTGGCCAGATAAGACGTTAACATCCTATATAACTTGAAGATGTAGCAATCTTAACTGGGCATGTTGTTTGTCTAAGCTGACTAAAGCAGCAGGGTAAACAATGGGGAAAAATGGGTTATGTCCCGATGGTTCTGTATCCAGGGCAGTACATTCAAATTTTAAATCGTCAATTTTATACGGGATTATTTATGATCAATAGAAATTCTAAAATTTTAGCTTCAATTTTTTGTGCTTTTTTGGCTAGTTGTGGTGGCACAACTGCCCCTGTGGAAAAAAATGATGTAAAAGCCATGCAATTGCCTCCAGCGAGCAAATTTGATTTGAGTCATTGGTATCTTACCGTGCCACTCGATGAAAACAGGGATGCCGTGTCGGATATTTACGATGTGGCCGAACTTCAGACTTATTCTAATTCCGACTTTTTCTATCTCGACAAAGATAATCATATGGTCTTCGCTAGCCCAAATAAGGCGGCGACTGAACGCACATCCACTAATACCCGTAGTGAATTGCGCTATATGATCCGCGGTACCGACCAAGCTATTGCCGAGGGCGCACCCGCTAACAATTTTGCGTTGGCTGATAACCAACATGCGTCTCAATATGCGGCGCTAGGTGGTAAGTTAGAAGCGACTCTGCACGTTGATCATGTTCCGCAAACCGCGGGATATCCAAATAAGCCGCCCGCCTATTCTGTGGTAGTAGGTCAGGTGCATTCTTTTCAATTGGATGACGATAAACAAATTCCGGGATTTGGCTGGGGTAATGAGCCGTTGAAGATCTCCTATAAAAAATGGCCAAACCATAAAAATGGCTCGGTATTTTGGGCTTATGAAAGAAATCTGGCCACAGATGATCCCAATCGAATTGATATCGCCTATAGCGTTTGGGGCAACAATTGGGATGATGCAAGCGATCCGGGTGTGAATGGTATCGCCCTTGGTGAAGAATTCAGCTACACAGTGAATATATATAAAAACATCATGTATCTGGAATTTACCAGTGCCAACCACGATACGGTTAATTACCAAATCAATCTAGCCGACAATACCGATGTCAATGGTGAGGTAGACCCTGCGGATTATGTATTTGGCTACAAAGACGAAACCATGTATTTCAAAGCTGGCGCTTACAATCAATGTAGTACCAAAACGGGTGATCCGAGCTGGCGTTACCCCGCTTGTCCGGGCACAGGGGACTGGGAAACGGATGTTGCGAATGGCGATTACACTAAAGTCACGTTTTCGAAATTGCTCGTGAGTGCAGCGACTCCAGAGTAAGCTGTTTTGCTACAAATACCATTAGCTACTTTATTGATTTAGGAATGATATGAATAACAAATTAATCGGAAAAAACGTTCTCGTTACAGCAGGCGCGCAGGGTATTGGTGAAGCTATCACCAGACACTTAATTGATAGTGGTGCAAACGTTGCTATCCATTATTTTTCAAGTGCTGATACGGCAAACCAATTGGTCGAATATGCCATCAGTAAGGGGCAAAAAGCGCTGGCGATAAGCGGTGATTTAACCAATGAGTCGGACGCTAATGCCGTGGTCGAAAAAACAGTTGCTGCCCTTGGCAGCTTAAACATACTCATTAACAATGCGGGCTCTATGATCGGACGAAAGTTGCTGAGCGACATGGATGCAAAGTTTTGGCACAAGGTAATGGACGTCAACGTTACGTCCATGATGTTTGTAACGCGAGCCGCATCACCTCATCTGGCGAAAAATGATCACAGCAGTATTGTCAACTTGGCGTCTCTTGCTGGTCGCAAGGGCGGTCACGCAGGGTCGCTGGCATATTCCACGAGTAAAGGTGCCATTCTTACTCTGACACGAGCCCTATCAGCAGAATTAGGGTCTAAAGGCATTCGTGTCAACGCTGTTGCGCCGGGACTTATCTTAGGTACTTCTTTTCACAATACGCATACGACCAAAGAGTCAGCGGATAAAACCGTGGCCGGAATTCCCATTCAACGTGCAGGCAATGCCAATGATGTAGCACGGGCGGTGGTTTATCTGGCATCCGAGTACGATGGTTTTATCTCCGGCGCGACCCTCGATATCAATGGTGGTGTTTACAACATGTAGTTGTTGGTTAAACAGGGCAAAAACAGCACTATTCTGCTGCTGTTTTTAATCTAAACATTTTAATAAAGGTAATTTATGCTCAAGACAGCGGTGATCCATCCAACAATAATGGAAGCCCTTGGGCGTTCGGGCCATTTTGCCCAAGTTGTGATTGCTGACGGTAACTTGCCGGTAGCAGCCATGACAGGTCCAAACTCTACAACAGTACATCTTAACTTTCGTCCAGGCATATTAGATGCCTTGACCGTGCTCGAAGGCATACTTGCAGTGTGTCCTATTCAAGGTGCAATCGTTATGGAGAAACCTGTTGCAGTGAATGCCGAGATCCATGATGTCTATAAAACATTATTAGGGGACGTGACTTGGGACGTGATGGAGCGCTGGGCTTTCTATGACAAAATTAGACAGCCAATGACAACCTTAATTATCCAAACAGGTGAGCAGCGGCGTTTCGCCAATATTATCCTCATTGTTGGGGTGGTCAAAATGGCAGAAGAAAGCAATTTTTAGTAACTTGGGTTTGAATATTAGTATGGTCTATCTATTTGATTATTAAATTAATTTTCAGAAATAGGACTTGTGGCAACAGATTAAATAGTGAGTGCTAGCAACTGACCATCAAACACTGCGTATAGATGTAGTACAGGCTGAGCCCACTGGGCCAGTCTGTGATTGATAGAATTTAGGTTTATTTTTTGAGGTAATACATGTGTCAGCACTAATTAGAACAATTTTGAGTTTCGGCCCGGCGTTTTTAGCTATTGGCTATACCATTGGTACTGGTAGTGTCACGGCAATGATCGTGGCAGGTAGCGCTTTTGGTATGCAGTTATTGTGGGTTTTGTTGTTAAGTTGCCTGTTTTCGGGGGTGCTTATCTACGCCTATGGTAATTTTACCTTAGTGACGGGTGAGACCGCACTCTACAGTTTTAAGAAACACCTGAGATTTGGCAAACCTATGGCCATACTTATCATCATTGGTGTGTCTTTTGGTCAGTGGAACTCATTGATCGGTATATTGGGTATATCTGCCAATATTATTTTCGAAATGATTGCCATGTATTTCCCCTCGGTGATCCCGCATAAGTACGGTGTTGTTATCGCAATTGCCGTAACGGTGATTAGTACCATGTACGCGATATTACTGATTGGTAGATACTCTCTGTTTGAAAAAATTCTGGTAATATTTGTATCTTGTATGGGGGTCTCCTTCATCTTATCGTTATTCGTTGTACACCCATTGCCCGTTGAAGTGGTAAGAGGTTTGATACCTGTTATACCTGATGTTGAGGGTGGAAAAATGATGGTTGCCGCCTTTGTCGGAACCACCATGGCTGCCGCTACCTTCCTGTCCAGACCCCTATTTATTCAAGGAAAGGGTTGGACTATCGAAGACAGGGCCCAGCAAAAGAAAGACGCTATTGTCGCTGGTGGCTTAGTGTTTATTATTAGTGGCGCGGTAATGGCAGTAGCGGCTGGCGCGCTGTATCACGACGGCAAAACAGTAACAAACGTTGTGGACATGGTAAGTGCCTTGGAGCCAATCGCTGGTAAAGGCGCCCTTAGTGTATTCTTTTTTGGCACCCTGGCCGCAGGTTTGTCTTCGGTGTTTCCGTGTATGCTAATTGCACCGCTGTTAATTGAAGATTACCGCTCGGGTAGATTGGATACCCAGTCCAAACAATTTCGAATTATCACCGGCATCGCAGCACTTGTTGCACTAACCATTCCAGTATTTGGTTTTAATCCTGTTAAAGGACAAATATTAACCCAAGTGTTTAATGTATTTGTGCTGCCCTTAGTCGTATTAGGCATCATTTTAATGATCAATAATAAAAAATTAATGGATAAACATGCAGCTGGTTATCTACTTAATTTTGTCTTGGGTTTGGCATTTTTATTCTCTGTGGTGATTTCGATTAACGGGATCCTCGCACTGAGTGGCCAATAGAGGCAAAGCCTGATGATTGTGATCGTTTGTGGTGTTTCTGGAACAGGAAAATCAACGGTAGGTAAGTTATTGGCTGAGGCGCTGCAGTTGCCTTTTTTGGATGCAGATGACTTTCATCCACAGTCTAATGTACAAAAAATGCAGCAAGGTATTGCCTTAGATGACAAAGACCGTCAGCCTTGGTTGGAAACGATTGCAATAGAGTTGGCTGCTTGGGAAAGCCTGAGCGGAGGGGTGCTCGCTTGTTCGGCATTGAAGGCGTCCTACCGAGAGACCCTGAGGTCGAAATGCAAAAAAGAAATTCGCTGGATTATCCTGCATGGTTCAACAGAGTTGCTCACACAACGATTGAGTTCGCGACAAGGGCATTTTTTTGATCCACGATTATTAAGTTCCCAATTGAATACCCTTGAAGTGTCTGACGATGCTTGGGTAATAGACGTGCAGTCGAGTCCAGATGAAATCGTAAAGACTATTCTGCAGGGCTTGGCTAGGAACTAACTGTTTTAGTTACCGTCAACTTAAGATGGCGACACTGCACAAGTCACTGGCAGTTTTGTAAAGTCGCGGTACAGAATCAGCGACGATTAATGGAGTGTAAATAATGAAATGTAAAAAAATACTGGTTCCGTGTAGTGCCATCACGCTAAGTGCCTTAATGTTATCAGCTTGTAGTCCAAGCGCTAATACCGCTGCGCATACAGGTAATGATGCAAGCGAACAGCGGGTTATGGTGCCAGCCGATAAATTTGATCTTACAGGCTGGAAAATCGCTATTCCTACCGATGACAATAATGACGGTAAGGTTGATGAAATCAGTGTAAAAGATATCCAAACTTACCAGCATCCTGATTATTTTTATTTAGATGCACAAGGCAACATGGTGTTTACCACGCCTAATAAAGCCTTCACTACTCCAAATTCATCTAATACCCGCAGTGAGTTACACCAAGTCATTGGTGGCATCAATGGCGAAAAAGATGAATTTGCGAATAACTTCTCGCTACAAGCCAATAAACGCGCTGAGCAATACAGTCAAATAGGTGGCAATTTACAGGCCACCCTTAAAGTGAATCATGTGGCAAAACGCGCGGCTTATCCTGAAAAAGCCCCTGCTTTTTCGGTGGTTGTGGGGCAAATTCATGCAGGTAAAGACCAAGCCTTAGTCGCTGAGGGCGAAGGTTATGGTTACGGTAATGAACCGCTAAAAATTTTCTACAAAAAAAGACCAGATCAGGAATATGGCTCTGTTTTTTGGAACTATGAACGTAACCTAGAGAAGGAAAACTCAGACAGACAAGATATCAGTTATCTTGTTTGGGGTAAGTCATGGCTCGACACTGACAATCCGGGTGAAAAAGGTATCGCCCTTGATGAAGCCTTTAGTTATGAAGTGAATGTATATGAAAATATTATGTATTTGACATTCACAACAGCTCGTCATGGTAAGGTTAATTTTGAAATTAATTTAGCTGATAATATCGATGCCAACGGCATGGTTGATAAGTTTGACCACCCTGCTGGTTATACGGGCGACGTGCTCTACTTTAAAGCGGGTGCCTACGATCAATGTAGCATTAAAGACGACCCAGGCTTTTGGTACCCAGCCTGTTTAGGTACAGGTGATTGGAAAACCGATAAAGCCAATGGTGATTATGCTCAGGTAAGCTTTATGCGTTTGGTGACAGGACCTAGTACCCAACCCGAAAAATAAGACCGAATAGCAGAAAACATCTGGATATTAGTATTCAAAATTTTCCATTCTTTATAAGAAAATAGATTTTTGGGGCACGGTTGATTAAAACTAATTAGTCGTGACCTCGTGCCTGTTACATCTCTGCAATCTGCTATATGGGATCACTCATTGGAAGACCAACGATTGAACTCACAGCACAATGCAGCCTGTCAGATGAGGTGGTGCAGTCCATTAAATACAGGCAAGCGCAGCTACTTAATTCGTCTGGAGTGATATTCATTTTATGATGATAGTGTTAGTTAAAGCAGTATCTTCTTCGGACTGGATGTTTTCAGAGTACTTCAACATTG
>NZ_JANQVQ010000176.1:30977-44384 GCF_030730205.1 Paraglaciecola sp. | reverse complement strand
CGGCCTGCGGCCGCTGGACTCGCAACAAGTTGCTCGCCGTTTAGGCGGGCGTTAAACCCTTATTCAGCATCAAGTCTCTTTAATGCTTTTTTGTAAGCCTCATTTCTCTCGCGTTTTCCCACTGCAAGCACTGTAACTACAACTACGTCATCAAGTACCTGATACACCAACCTATATCCTGATTGGCGTAATTTTATTTTATAAACATTATCGGCACCTAACACTCTATCTGGGGCTACGTGTGGTGTTTTTAATCTCTCTGCTAACTTCTTTTTCAGTTGCTGCTGCAAAGTGCTACCTAGCTTATTCCATTCTTTTAGGGCGCTTCTCTTAAACTCTAATTTATAGGTCATCCAAATTCACCGAAACGCTTTCTTCACCTTGCCTTTCTTTAACAAGCTGTAGTAGTTCCAGATCCTCTAAACGATCCATCATTTTTTCGTAAATCTCAGCCGGGACACAATAGAATGCGGGTTCATTCCTATTCAATATAGCGACAGGATCGCCATATGCACTGCTCGCAACTTTCATCGGGTTTGCTTTTAGTTCAGTAATACTTGCAGCAACTTCTGCTAAAACTCTCGCCGCCATAACGGTCTCCTAAAAGGTCTTTAATTAGGTCATTTTAGGCTATCATTGTTGGTTTAACAAGCGCATAACTCGCTCACTACGTTCGCTGGGACAAAAATACGTAGGCTCCCAGTTCTTCGCTTGGTATTGTAGCCTACATATTTTTTCCCGTTATGCGGGTGTTAGGCAACGAAGAAGATTCAAGGATGAAAAACCTTTATTACAAAATTGCTATGCCAGGAGGAGTTTTTCTAACTATCTTAGGGTGGGGTTTATTAATGCCATCTTTATTTGACATTGTTAATCCTATTTTTTTATGGATAGCTCTTTCAACAATTGGCATTCCAACGGTTTTGGCTTCTTTCTTGTTTTATTACTTCGATAAAATTTTAAAAATAAAAGTTAATGCATTAGCATTGGCTATCACATTAATTGTCTTGACGATTCCAAGTACTTGGATATTTATGACGTCTTGGTTGAATTTCTATCCAGATGATGGCCCGAGCTTGGGCTACATGGGCATTTTTTACATTGGAAGTGCTCCAGTTTGGTTACCCTTAATTATTTTTTGGTCTTGGTGGAGTACACGGAATACCTAACAAGCGAATAGAGACTCGCTTCGCTCGAAGGGAACAAATTGACGTAGGCTCCCCTCGCTCTGCTCGGTATTTTAGCCTAAGAATATTTGCCCTTTATGTGGGAAGTTGAGCGGAAGAAAAACCCTAGAATTGTTCAAAAAATCACCATGACTCACTTCCCATAGATCGTCGTTTGTGATCCAATAGGTATTATCAATTAGGCACAGGAGCCTTGGTGATGCCGCGTTTTATCCCACTCAATTATCAGCAAAGCTCGATGGTTGTAATCAACTACCTCGACCAATTACATCTAGGTACGATTTAATACAATGAATGTTTGATTTTTACAGTAGCTGAGCGAGTTTGTCTAAATTAGGGCCTGAGACTCGATTTACGGTCCATTCGTCCATTGGCTGTGCTCCTAGTGAGCGGTAAAAGTCTATTGCGGGTGTGTTCCAATCTAATACCCACCATTCTAGGCGTGCGCAGTCTTTTTCTTTTGCTAGTTTGGCCAAATAGGCGAGTAGCATTTTACCAAAACCATGGCCACGTGCTGTTGGTTTAACGTATAGATCTTCTAAATAAATTCCGGGCTTACCCGTGAAGGTTGAAAAATTATAAAAATACAAAGCAAATGCAACAGGCTGGCCCTTGTATTCTCCTATGACAGCCTTGGCGTGTTGTATTTCTCCAAACAGATTTTTTTGTAGGGTTGCTACATCGGTAACCACTTCATGCAAAAGTTTTTCATATTCAGCTAACTCGCGAATAAACTGCAGAATTAACTCACTATCTTCAATAGTGGTTGAACGAATACGAAAGTCAGGGTTGGACGTTGCTTGGCTGGGCATTGGGTGTGTTGCTACTAGTCTGTTGCAGCTTGACGCTGAGTGAAATATAGCGCAAATAACAGGCTGATTAACGCTACAAGCCAAATAGGGACGTTACCTAAAATACGGTAAGGTGTTTTACCAGATAGTAGCGCAATGTTATCCACCAAGACGGCGGCTTCAAATTGGGGTAATCGACTTTGAATGTGACCCTTGTGATCAATAAAGCCGGTTATGCCGTTATTTGTGGCTCTTAGAACAGGTAAACCGAATTCTTTTGCTCGTGCCTGGGCTATTTGTAAATGTTGCGCTGGTCCGTGAGAATGGCCAAACCATGCGTCGTTACTTACCGTAATAATAAAATCAGTGTTGGTGTATAAGTTACTGGCAATTTGCTTAGGAAAGGCAATTTCAAAACATAAAGCGGGCGCCAAATAATAGCCTTTTGCTTGGATATTATGTTGTTGGTAATCGCCACGGGAAAACGATGACATGGGCAAATCAAAAATGGGTGCCAAGCCGCGGATCCAATCTTCAAACGGGATAAATTCGCCTATGGGCAGCAGATGATGTTTAGCATAACGATTATCGTGGCCATAATAATATTGTCGAGGTACTTGGCTTAAATCGGTGTTGTCGGGTGTATTTTTTAAACCTAGGGCAATGAGGTTGTTATAGGCTTCTCGTGTTTCAAAATTGTAATTAACGATGCCAGTAATTAAGCCAGTTTGATGCTGAATGGCGAGGGAGTCCATTTCTTGAAGGTAGTCGCCTGCGACGGGTTCAAGCTTGGGCACCGCAGCTTCAGGCCATATGATGATGTCTGCATCCCAGTGCGCTTCGGTCATCACTTTGTATTTATTCATGGTGGGCAAGTCTTGCTCAGGCGTCCAGCGCAGGGCTTGCGGTATATTACCTTGGACCATTGCTATCTTAACTGATTTTCCGGTTGGTTTGACCCAGTCGTGTTGGTCTAAAATAAAACCACTGATTAATACTACGGCAACGATAAAACAACTGACGTAGGCCTTACTTTTTAAGGGGAGCCAACATGCCATCACACTGGCAATAAGTACCACAAAGGCACTGACGCCAATTTCACCAATTAGGGCAAACCAACCGCTTAATGGACCGGGTATTTGGCTGTACCCTAAAGACAACCAAGGAAAGCCAGTTAAGAGCCATGATCGTAACCATTCTGTCGTTAACCAAATAAAGGGCAGGGCGAGGGGCCAAAGACGTACTGCAAAATAGCACCGCAGTAGCCAAAATGCTGTAGCGGGGAATAGCGCTAAGTAGCTGCACAACACTACCATAATAGCGACCGATCCAATGAGCGGTAAGCCGCCAAAATCGGCGATACTGACGTGTACCCAGCTAATGCCTACACCAAACCAAGCTAAGCCAAAAGTAAATCCAAGTTTGAAGGCGTTTTTTTTATCACTGCTTGCTAGCAGATAAATAAAGCCAGCGAGGCTGAGTAGCACCAGGTACCACTGAGAAAATGGGGCATAGCCTAAAGTCAACGTGCCGCCAAGCATAAGAGCCGCGGCCGATTGATAAAAGAAACGTGTTAAATGCAGAATTTATTCTTCCGTATCAGGCATAGTCACTTTTAGTTGTACTAAGCGTCTTTTGTCCGAGTTGGTGACTTTAAACAGAATGTTGTTGATGACAACTTCCTCGTCTCTAGAGGGCATATGACCGAAGGCGCGCAGCACAATGCCACCAATGGTATCAGCGTCTTCTTCATCAAATTTGCTATTAAAAAATTTATTAAAATCTTCTAATGGGGTTAGCGCCTTGACTGAATAGGTGTGTTTGTTCAAAGGTTTGATGCCATCTGATTCTTTTTCGTCATCATCATGTTCATCTTCGATTTCACCGACGATAAGCTCAAGAATATCTTCAATCGTAACTAATCCTGATACACCGCCATATTCATCAACCACAATCGCCATATGGTAGCGTTTTTGTCGAAACTCTTTGAGCAGTACGTCAACTCGTTTACTTTCGGGCACAATAACCGCAGGGCGTAAAATATTTTTGAGTACGAGTTTTTTGCTTGGATCAAAGGCAAATGCTAAGAGATCTTTAGCGAGGAGAATGCCCTCTATATGATCTTTGTCTTCACTGATGACAGGAAAACGGGAGTGAGCAGATTCGAGAATGGCGGGAATAAACTCTTCCACGGTTTCATCTATGTCAATGGTCATCATTTGTGCTCTGGGGATCATGATATCGCGTACTCGCAAATCACTCACTTCCATCACACCTTCCATCATCTCGCGGGTTTCTGGGTTGATGACACCACTTTGTTCAGATTCTTGAATAACACTGACAAGGTCTTGCTTACTTTTCGGTTCTGTCGTGAATGACTGTACAATTTTGTCCAGCCAGCCTTTATTGCCAGAACCGTTACTAGATGGGGGATTATCTTCGCTCATTTTCTCGTAATTTGGTTAGTTTTACTTTGGGCAATCGTTTACTCAAATTGCCCTTGTTTTTTAACTATCGCTATCTTTAATGATTTTGATAAGGATCGTCAATGGATAATTGCTGTAAAATTTTACGCTCTAAGCTTTCCATATGCTCAGCTTCGTCATCGTTTATATGGTCGTAGCCTAATAAATGCAAGGTTCCATGCACGACCATATGCGCCCAATGGTGCGTTAAAATTTTATTTTGTTGCTTAGCTTCATCGGCCACAATGGGCGCACAAATCACTAAATCACCTAATAAATTAAACTCAGTTTCTGCTAAATCAATTGCTGAACTTTCGCCATCTTCGTCAACAGCAAGCAAATCTGGCATCTCAAAGGGAAAAGAAAGCACATTTGTTGGTGAATTTTTACTGCGATACTGGTAATTGAGTTGCTGACTTTCTGCTTCATCCACAACCCGTATTGTGACTTCTTTGTCTTGAATGCTAAGTTCAGCTAAAACCGCATTTAACCAACTGGCTAGGGTGGCTTCATCTGGGATGTTGTTGTGCTCAGTAGCGATTTGCAAATCAAGAAGCGCTGTCATTTCTTTGTGTCATCCACAGTTTGCGCCGCTAAGGCTTGTTTTTGGGCTTTTTCAATTTCTTTTTGACGCTCGTGCTCTTCATAGGCCATTACAATGCTGGCGACTACGGGATGGCGCACAACGTCTGCTGCACTAAAGAAGTTGAATGATATCTCGGGCACGTCTTTGAGCACTTCGATAGCATGGCGTAAACCAGAGCGCACACCACGGGGTAAGTCCACCTGAGTGATATCACCGGTGATAACCGCTTGAGAATTAAAGCCGATACGGGTTAAGAACATTTTCATTTGCTCAACCGTGGTATTTTGACTTTCATCTAAAATGATAAAGGCATCATTTAAGGTACGGCCGCGCATATAGGCTAGAGGGGCAACTTCGATAACGTTACGTTCGAGTAGTTTTTCAACTCGTTCAAATCCTAACATTTCAAATAGAGCATCGTATAAAGGACGCAAATAAGGGTCGACTTTTTGTGACAAATCACCGGGTAAAAAACCGAGTTTTTCACCGGCTTCTACCGCAGGCCGGGTCAGTAAAATACGTCTTACTTCTTGGCGTTCAAGAGCATCAACAGCACAGGCGACTGCTAGATATGTTTTGCCTGTTCCAGCAGGTCCTACACCAAAGGTGACGTCATGATTAACGATATTCGCCACATATTGGTTTTGATTGGGGTTTCGAGGTTTAATGACACCGCGTTTGGTTTTGATGGATATATCTTTACCGTATTTAATGCTTTGTGCTGGGTCTTCTTGCTCAAAGGCACTGGCTTGTTGAATGGCTAAATGTACCTTACCCGATTCGAGGTCTGGTACTTCGCCTTTTACGGTTTGTGTTTCGATATACAGATTCTTCAATAAGTTTATTGTACTTTGCACCTGAATGGCTGGTCCAAGTACTTTAAACTCGTTGTTTCTATAGCTTATTTCTACCCCTAAACGGCGTTCAAGTTGTTTAATGTTGTCATCAAATGGACCACATAAACTGGCAAGACGTTTATGGTCAGAGGGTTCTAAATACACTTGCTCACTTACTAATTTTGTCAATGTAAGGCTCTCAGTAGACGGTTTGCAAATAGGATGAAGGCGGAACAAAGGGAAAGCAGAAAACGAGGTATTTTGCTTTCCCTTTTATCATCAATTTGGAACAAATTGGCTCACACCTAATTCGTTAGTCGCGGGGCTTTTTTTAGCTAAGATAACCTGAGGTGCAATGCTGTCACGCAGACCCATCTCAGATTCGGTGCGCAGTACTTCACCGCGCAGTGAATTGGCAAATACACTGGTGATTTTAACATCTACAAATTTACCAATCATGCTCGGCTGACCTTCAAAGTTAACCACGCGGTTATTTTCAGTACGGCCGGTTAGCTCCATTGGATTTTTCTTTGATGGACCTTCCACTAAAATGCGTTGCTCAGTATCTAACATGCCTCTTGCTATACGTAAGGCTTGTTGGTTTATACGTTGCTGTAAAAGTTGTAAACGTAGTTTTTTGGTTTCTTCGCTAACATCGTCCGGTAAATCTGCGGCAGGCGTACCTGGGCGGGCGCTGTAGATGAAACTGAAGCTCAAATCAAAATCCATTGCTTGGATGAGATCCATGGTTGCTTCAAAGTCTGCATCGCTTTCACCTGGAAAACCGATAATAAAGTCAGACGACATACTCAAATTTGGTCGAATTTTTTTCAGTCTGCGTATTTTAGATTTGTATTCAATCGCGGTATGGCCACGTTTCATCATGGTCAGAATGCGATCTGAGCCTGATTGCACCGGTAAATGCAAATGGTCAACTAACTCAGGTATTTGCGCATAGGCTTCGATAATATCGTCAGTAAACTCTACTGGATGCGAGGTGGTGTAACGGATTCGATCAATGCCGTTTATCGAGGCGACCAGTTCTAATAACTCTGCAAAGGTACATACGCTACCATCGAAATTAGGGCCTCTGAACGCATTTACGTTTTGGCCTAAGAGGTTAACTTCTCTTACTCCTTGAGAAGCAAGTTGAGCTATTTCAAGCAATACATCGTCAACTGGACGGCTCACTTCTTCACCGCGGGTATAGGGTACTACGCAAAATGTACAGTATTTAGAGCAGCCTTCCATGATTGACACAAAGGCTGTTGGCCCATCAGCACGAGGCTCTGGCAGACGATCAAACTTTTCAATTTCAGGAAAGCTGATATCTACCACCGAGCTACTGCCGCCTTTGATCTGGTTAATCATTTCAGGCAAACGGTGCAAGGTTTGTGGGCCAAAGACGATATCGACAAAAGGTGCACGTTGGCGAATGACATCGCCTTCTTGCGAGGCAACGCAACCACCAACACCGATAATGAGCTCGGGTTTAACCTTTTTAAGGTTTTTCCAGCGGCCTAATTGGTGGAATACTTTTTCTTGAGCTTTTTCGCGAATTGAGCAGGTATTAAGTAAAATGACGTCGGCATCTTCAGCTGTTTCTGCCAATTGATAACCATGGGTCGAATCCAATAGGCCGGCCATTTTGTCCGAATCGTATTCGTTCATCTGGCAGCCCCAGGTTTTTATAAAAAGCTTCTTAGTCATACTAAATTTGGGTACCTTTACTCAATAAAGTGTGATGGTTATGGTGCCAGTTTTTCACGGTTTAACCCGCGCACTTAACCCTACAAACCACCGAGTCAATCTGTTACTTACCGTAAGGGAGCGTTGCGCGCCCGCTGCGATAGGCCGAAAATGAACCGCGCATTTTACGGGTTATTTACCCACTACGCCACTTTTAAGCGTGCTTTAGTGGCAGTTTATTTCAATTAATCATGTAAAACTTTGTCTCAGTTGCGGTACAAGCGACACAAAGGTGATACCCAAGGTTGCGACAGCTTGATATGCTATGTGCCTATTTATTTGGATATAAGTTGATCAATGCAAAACTTACACACTATTACCATTGGTGATATTCAAGTCGCAAACAACAAGCCCTTCGTTTTGTTCGGTGGCATGAATGTATTGGAATCAAGAGATATGGCGATGCGTATTGCCGAGTACTATAAGGAAGTGACGACTAAACTCGGTATTCCTTTTGTTTTTAAAGCCTCATTTGATAAAGCAAATCGCTCATCCGTGCATTCATACCGAGGTCCAGGTATGGAAGAGGGTTTGAAAATTTTTGCTGAAATTAAGCAGACCTTTAATGTGCCGTTGATCACCGATGTGCATGAGCCATATCAAGCTGCGCCAGTAGCTGAAGTGGTTGATGTGATTCAATTGCCGGCGTTTTTAGCGCGCCAAACAGATTTAGTGGTGGCGATGGCCGAAACGCAAGCCGTAATAAATGTGAAAAAGCCCCAGTTTTTGGCCGCCCATGAAATGCGTCATATCATTAAGAAGTTTGCAGAAGCAGGCAATGATAAAATTATCTTGTGCGAGCGTGGTTCGTGTTTTGGTTACAATAATTTAGTGGTTGATATGCTCGGCATGGATGAGATGAAAAGCTATGCCCCCGTGATTTTTGATGCGACGCACGCTTTACAAAAACCTGGTGGCAGAGAAAACTCTGCTGACGGGCGTCGAGCGCAAGCTGCTCAGTTAGCACGTAGTGGTATGGCTCTTGGATTAGCCGGTTTGTTTATTGAGGCCCATCCTGAACCGAATCAAGCCTTATGTGATGGTCCATGTGCTCTGAAATTAGATAAGTTGCAGCCGTATTTGGAGCAAATGTTAGCCTTAGATGAACTAGTAAAAGGCTTCGCCCCTTTAGATACAAGCGCTCAGTAAGCATGGTTTACGCTTGAACACATTGTTCGCGCACCCAAGTGAGGGTGCGCAGGACAAATTCGTGTGATGTTTATGCGGGCATATAAAGTCTATTGCACGAGGGCTTACTCTGTAATTACCACTTTAAATTTGTAATCAGGTAATTGGTCAGTGCTTTGCTTTAATGATGCGCTAGCGCGGTCTTCAGCGATGCTATGCTTTAATAATTTATGTGCTTGGGGTGTGACATCGCTTACACCAATATCTGCGAGTAAATCAGCCAAACTCTGACCAATTTCACTGAGAAGTTGGCTTTGCTGGCTTTCTGCTTCCGCCGCTTTTTGCGTGTCTTTGCTGATAGAAGCAAAGGCGGCGTTGCTGAATAAATATGCAGACAAAATAGCTATTGTACTTATTTTTATGGTTAAAAAACGAATTTTCATGAATTAATCCTTATTAATTTTAATGCCTAAATTTAACGCTTGTTAATTTTTAGTGTTGTTGGTGTTACATCTTATGTATTTGTTACTTATTGTTTTATATCAATAAATAATTTTATTTGGGTAAATAATAAACAGTTTTTGGCGTTTTTTATAATGACATTTAGTATGGATGTGCATTAGAAAAACT
This sequence comes from Paraglaciecola sp., assembly GCF_030730205.1. Classification (GTDB taxonomy): domain Bacteria; phylum Pseudomonadota; class Gammaproteobacteria; order Enterobacterales; family Alteromonadaceae; genus Paraglaciecola. The sequence continues at coordinate 35,012 of NZ_JANQVQ010000176.1, read as the reverse complement.
AATGATGTAAGCTATGTGCAAAGAGATTGGAGTGTTAACACATCATGAATCGTCGACTCCCACCATTAAATTCACTTAAAACCTTTGAAGCAGCGGCTCGACATTTGAGTTTTACTCGTGCCGCTGATGAGCTTTTTGTCACGCAAGCGGCAGTGAGTCATCAAGTCAAAGCGTTAGAAGAATTTTTATCGATGAAGTTATTTCTGCGGCGAAATCGTGCGTTGTTGTTAACTGAAGAAGGGCAAAGTTACTATTTAGATTTGAAAGAAATTTTTCGCAATATTCAGGATGCCACTGAGCGGCTGGTAGCCAGAGGGGCAAAAGGGGCGATCACGGTCGCTTTACCACCCAGCTTTGCTATTCAGTGGTTAGTACCAAGGATCAGCCATTTTAGTCAGTTAAATCCCGATATTGACGTGCGTATAAAAGCGGTAGATTTTGATGAAGGCTTTTTAAGTGATGATGTGGATGTGGCTATTTATTACGGTAAAGGCAATTGGTCTGGACTGGTTGCTGATAAACTTCACACAGAATTTTTGACTCCAATGTGTTCGCCGCTGTTATTTCAAAGTAGTAAACCTTTAGCGCATTTAGATGATTTGCGTCACCATGTCTTGCTGCATGATTCATCGCGAGATGCTTGGAAAGGGTGGTTAAAAAAAACCAATGTGCTGGGAGTCAATGTCAATCAAGGGCCGATATTTAGCCATTCTATGTTGGTCTTGCAAGCCGCAGCTTTAGGGCAGGGTATTGCCTTGGGTCACAGTGTACTGGCGAGGCCTGAAATTCAGTCAGGGCGCTTAGTATGTCCGTTTGAAGAAAAGTTAATCACCAACAATGCCTATTATTTTGTGTGTCAGCAATCTCAAGCAGACTTGGGTAAGATTGTCGCTTTTAGGCAATGGCTGGTTGAGCAAGTACAACAAGACCAAGAAGATGAAGATTTTATTTAAAACCAGTTATTACAGCACCGTTTAGTGGCTTAATCGAGGGGATTTTATGCAGTTTTATTTGGTAGCCGCAGGGCTAAGTGCAATGCTATCCGTCATGTTAGGGGCATTTGCAGCTCATGGGCTTAAAGCTCGTTTGACTGAGACGATGTTGGCTACATTTCAAACGGGTGTGCAGTATCAGTTTTATCATAGTTTAGGGCTGATTCTTATCGTGCTTTTATATCGCCAGCAACCCAGTGGATTGATGATGTGGAGTGGCACCTTAATGTTGGCAGGCATGGTATTATTTAGTGGTAGTTTGTATGGCTTAGCGTTGACTCGACTAAGTTGGCTTGGGCCCATTACGCCCTTAGGTGGCATGTGCTTTGTTTTTGCATGGCTGTTGTTGGTCATCGCGGTTATAAAAAATGGATAATGAAAATATGCTCGGACTGTTGTTGTATTGCCGCAGTGGATTTGAAAAAGATGTCGCAGCTGAAGTGCAAGACAAAGCGAGTCAAATGAATGTGTTTGGCTACGCCAAACTAATTGCTGATTCGGGCTATGTCGTGTTTCAATGTTATCAGCCAGATGAAGCGGATACATTGGCTAGAACGCTTAATTTTTCTCAGTTAATTTTCGCCCGTCAAATGTTCGCTAGTAGCCAATTGATCGACAATATGGATGTCAGCGATCGGCTTAGCCCTCTGCTTGCAGCAAGCGCTGCTTTTCCGCAGTGTGGCGACTTACGAGTTGAATATGCGGATACAAGCGAAGGACGTGAGTTGTCGAAATTTTGCCGAAAAATCAGCGTTCCGTTGCGTCAACATTTACGAAAAAATAATAAATTAACTAATAAAGAAAATCCGAATAAGCCGGTGTTGCATGTATTTTTTACCGCCACTGATGCGGCTTATATTGGCTATTCTTATAGCAATAATAATTCACCCTTACCTTTGGGGATCTTACGGCTTAAGTTTCCTCATGATGCGCCCAGTCGTTCTACCTTAAAACTGGATGAAGCTTTTCAGACGTTTATTCCCAAGGCTGAACATGACGTACGCCTGAGGGGCAGTTTGCATGCCGTTGACCTTGGTGCTTGTCCCGGCGGTTGGACCTATCAATTGGTCAGGCGCAGCATGTTTGTAGAGGCAGTTGATAATGGTGCCATGGATAAGGCATTGATGGACAGTGGTTTAGTTACCTATTGTCCCGAAGATGGCTTTAAATTTAAACCAAAGAAAAACAATATCTATTGGCTAGTGTGCGACATGATTGAGCAACCGCAAAAAGTGGCAAAATTGATGGCGCAATGGGTGGCAAGTGGGCGATGTAAAGAAGCAATGTTTAACCTAAAATTACCCATGAAAAAGCGCTATGAGTCAGTCCAAGAGTCCTTGGCCATTATTGCTGATGAGATTAAGGCGCAACAAGCGGGTCAGTATCAACTGCAAATTAAACATCTTTATCACAACAGAGAAGAGGTCACGGTGCATTTGCGCTTGTTGTCGAAGTAGGCATAAACAAAGAGTAGAAAAATAAAAAAGGGCTTAAAAGCCCTTTTTTATATGGCGTCTAGTTGTCGATACTGGCGCTGGTGATACAGCAACGCCCCGGCTTTTTCTTGCTGCTTGATATCAACCACACGACAGAAAAACACGTCGTGGGTTGCTACACTCAAACGTTCTGTGATCACGCAGTCAAAGGTCACCGCTGCACCGACTAACACGGGAGAGCCTGTTGTGAGGGTTTCCCATTGAGCACTGGCAAAACGGTCTTGCATGGCGGCTTTCCCACCAAACAGATTAGACAGAGCATCAAACCCTTGATCCAAGGTATTAATGGCTAATGTTTCGCTTTTACTAAATACATTGTAAACCGAGGTTCCACGGTTTAAACACACCAGTAGTGTTGGGGGATTATCACTAACGCTGCATACTGCCGTTGCAGTGAAACCCGCTTTACCTTCGTCACCATCGGTGGTCACAATATTCACAGTCCCAGGAAGGCCTGCCATGCCATTGCGAAAAGCTTCTGGTGTTACGCTATGGTGTGTTGATGTTTGCTCAACACTACTTTTATCACTCATTGGTATCTTGGTTCCTTACGACTAAAAACGATGTTTATTTTACGATTGCTCCACCCATCTTTGCTGATACAGTGGTAGGTTTTGTCTAACGTCAGTGCTTATTTAAACTTCTTTTACCGCGGTGTCATGATTTTTTCATGCTTCGTGATTAACTTACAGCTTAATTTTAGCCTTGCGTGATATTAATAGGGTTTAAAATTTAGCTGCGGGTCGTTAAGCTAAGCCTCTAATATGGAATAAAAATAACATGATCTGCGCACGCGGCATAATGAAACACACACCAGGGATATAATAATGACAATGAGTCAGGCAAGCATTGCCTCTGAAAATACCTCAGATAAACAGAACAAAAAAAACACGCGAGTAGTCAGCGCCAGCGTGATAAGAAAGCGTAAAAAAGCCAAAGAGAGCAAACGTAAGGTGATTATGCAGGCTGCATTGGACTTGTTCTCTCGAAGTGGGGTACACGGAACCAGTATTGAGCAGGTGGCTGCCCATGCCGAGGTGTCTAAAACTAATTTACTGTATTACTTTAACAGCAAAGAACAACTGTATTTAGGCGTGCTGCAACAGTTATTGGACGTGTGGTTACAGCCTTTGCAAAATTTTAGTCAAGAGCAAGATCCGATTCACGCTATTGGCGACTACATACGGGTAAAACTCGAGTTATCACGAGATAATCCAGCTGAATCTCGCTTGTTTTGTATGGAAGTGCTGCAAGGCGCTCCCCTCATTTTGGATGAGCTCAAGTCACCTTTACGTGATCTTATTGAGGCAAAAGTGCAGGTTATACGGCATTGGATTGAGGCTGGCAAACTGGCGCCAGTGGATCCTTATCATTTGATTTTTTCGATCTGGGCGACAACCCAGCACTATGCTGATTTTCGCACTCAAGTTGAGGCTGTAACCGGTAAGAATTTACACGATCCCGATTTTTTCGCTGAAGCCCTCCACAATGTGCAAACCATTATATTGGGCGGCGTACGTCCACGGTTGTGAAACACGGTTGTGAAA